>DATKXE010000195.1:0-7079 GCA_035529195.1 Anaerolineales bacterium | reverse complement strand
TGAAGTTAGTGTCCTTATTTTGACGGCATTTGATGATGATCCGTATGTGATGGCTGTCTTACAGGCAGGTGCAAATGGCTACGTCTTGAAGACTGCCTCTCCCCAGGAAATCATCAGGGCTGTAAGAGATGTTCACGCAGG
Organism: Anaerolineales bacterium; assembly: GCA_035529195.1. Taxonomy (GTDB): domain Bacteria; phylum Chloroflexota; class Anaerolineae; order Anaerolineales; family UBA4823; genus PFL25. The sequence continues at coordinate 6,938 of DATKXE010000195.1, read as the reverse complement.
AAATTCTGCGCTCGATGCTGAAATTATTCAGAAAATGGTCGCCCAGGTTTCATCAGGAATTCAAGATCAGCCGGTTGAAAAATTAACCGACCGAGAGCTGGAGGTTTTATCCCTGGTGGCAAAAGGTTACACCAATAAAGCTATTGGCGTTCAACTGGGCATCAGCGACCGTACTGTGCAGGGACATCTTGCCCACATCTTCTCCAAATTACAATCTGGCAGCCGAACGGAAGCAGTGATGCGCGCTGTATCCATGGGTTGGTTGCCATCGGATTTGGGAGAAATCCAGTAAGTAATAAAAAAAGGGCGATTTATCTTCAAAATCGCCCAATTATCTTGATTTCGCGGGGTGTTTATTTTTCTACGTTTAGTGTTCCAACCATTCCTGAATTATAGTGGACCCCATCGAGTAAAAAGCATCCCATTTCCCATTCACCCACCATGTCTTCCGTGACAGTAAAGGTCATTGTATAAACATCATGTGTAACTGGAACTTTAACCATGAAACCAGAGTGACCATCTTCTTCCATATGCTCATCTCCCTCGGTGTGTTCATCACCTTCAGCTTCGGTCTCCATGGACATCTCAACAGATACATCTGGTTCCACACCAGCAGTCTCAAACATATCGACGTTGAACCCATTGGGCATACCATCCATCATCATCACGTCCCGGCCAAACATGATCTCGTGCTCCAACGCACCGGAATTCGTTAGGTGAAGGGTAACCACCTGCCCAACCTGGAATTCTAAATCAGCTGGCGTAAAAGCATATTCAGCCATATTTATGGTCATCTCTAGAGGCTCAGGGGGTGCCTGCGAACTGCACGATGCCAATATTAGTGGGATGGCGACCAAAAAAGTGATCCAACCTATTTTTCTCATCTTATCTCCTTAATTTTTTTCGAAACTTGACTCAATGTATAATAATTTCTACCTGTAAATTATAGAAGCGCAATTTGGCGGAGATAAATATAAGCAAGATTGCCTATATATGATAATTATGGCCAAAATTAACAAATATACCCGATCAAAACCAGGTGGGAATGATGCCCACAGACCACGATGGCAGAAGTTAACCGTCCAGGTAGTTGCATTAGTATTCCTACCGCTGACGATTTTGGTATTGGTCGTCGCAATTGGAAGCACTAGTCTACACCAAACCGCTATGCGAAATTTAGTAGGTGAAAGAGATGAGCGTGCAGCCAGGTCGGTCGCCAATGCGATAAACGCCCAATTACTCCTCCGGGCCGACTTAATCCAGAGTCTGGCAATTCGAGGAAATGAAGAAGCTTCACTTGACGATATTCTTGAGTCGTCCGCCTTCCTGGATCAGGAATTCGATTTGGGGTTGGCTTACCTGACGCCGCAGGGATCATTGATTACCAGCAGAGGTGATATTGCGAATTGGGATAACCTTTTCGAAATTGTACAACTACCGATGGATAAGGGGAATTTGGGTTTTGATTCAGGCGTGCATTTTACCAAGGTCATACCTTCTCCAAATTCAGATAATTTCATCGTATTAATATACGCAAGATCTGGCCCTTCGGATCCAATTGCAGTCGGGGCGTTTACGGTTGCTTCAGTTGCTTACCAACCGTTGTTCAGTGCATTTGATCCCGGGGAACATGCTACTGCCTTCTTGGTAGATGGAGATCGTCAGGTTGTGTTTTCAATTGGCGAACCAATACCGGAACATATGAGTGATTCTCATCCAGGGGTGTCAGAAGTGTTGGCAGGTAAGAGTGGGGCTACATATTTCCCAGTCAATGGCAGCGAACATGTCACAGCCTACAGCTCAGTTCCTTTGGTGAGTTGGGGAGTAGTAATCGAGGAACCATGGGAATCAGTTACAAACCCTCTCCTGAACTCAACACTGCTTGCCCCCTTAGTATTCGTTCCGGTGTTAATCCTGTCCTTGATAGCATTATGGTTTGGAGCTCGCCGGATCGTCCAACCTTTACAGTCTCTGGAAGATCGAGCCGCAAGATTAGCTTGGGGAGATTTTCAAGCCATAGAAGAGCCCGTTGAAGGAATCGAGGAGATTAACCGCTTGCAGCGCTCTCTGATCCACATGGCTCACAAAGTTAAGATCGCCCAACAAGGATTGCGCGGCTATATCAGCGCCATCACCACCGGTCAGGAGGAAGAGCGCCGGCGGTTGGCAAGAGAATTACATGATGACACGATCCAAAGTTTGATTGCACTCAAACAGCGAGTCCAATTGACCACCATATCACAGGAAGATAGAGCTACCATTGATCAATTGCAAGAGATCCAAAACATGACTGATCAGTCAATCCATGACCTAAGACGCATCATCCGGGATTTACGCCCCCTTTATCTCGAAGATTTGGGTCTGGTGGCCACATTAGAGATGCTTGCTCGAGAAACCACCAACGCCATCGGCATTCCTGTTGAGTTCCAGAGCATTGGCAGCGAACAGCGGTTTTCCCCAGAAGTTGAATTGGCTCTTTATCGAATGGCTCAGGAAGGTCTTAGCAATGTTTCTCGCCACGCCAAAGCCTCACAAGCATCTGTCGCCATTCATTTCAACTCCCAATCTACCATCCTTTCAATCACTGATGATGGGACTGGGTTCTTCGTACCTGAAAGCCCGGCAGAATTTGCTCCATTCGGTCATTACGGTCTCTTAGGCTTGCATGAACGGGCTGAGCTGATCGGCGCAGACCTGGAAATTGATTCCGCTCCGAATCAAGGTACCAGGCTTGTCATTACAATTCCCTCATCCTTAGACGAGAATCCTTCAGATGGTTAGACATCGAGCGGAGTAAATTGTATATTGATTATTAGCTTTTCTAAAATTTCCCACATCTGCAGTACTTCCCAAAATCATCCATCCCATTCTTCGATCCCCGCTTCCTTATAAGCAAAATTGCCTATCACCAAGCCCGTCATATTGCGCTGAGGGATACCAGCGTTATTGGATATACTCGATAATTCATATGCATAAAGGATGTACTCGATGAGATATATTTGGTTGTTGTTGGTGATCCCAGCAACGTTGGTAGTCGTTTTAAGCAGTTGTGTAAGCAATCAAGTATCACCAATTACGCAATCACCTGATAAATATACTTTTGTATTTTTTTATACTGATCCTTGAGCGCCTTGAGCCAAAATGGCACCCGTCGTGGACGGGTTGGAAGAGAATTACCGAGATCAGGTTGAATTTCAAAGGATAGATGCGAATTCCCCAACCGGGAAAACTGCATTTCAATCTTATAGCTTACGCGGTCATCCAGGCTTTGTGTTGGTGAGCCCAGATGGAAAAACACTCTGGTCTGGGGTTGGTGAGCAACCTACTGCAATATTGACAGACCAAATCCGAATGGTGTTGGATGAACAGCCGGAGCAGGAGGTTTCTAATTACGCCAGTATGCTCGAGGAATTGAAATCAACCGGTGCCTCAGTTGAAACAGGTGAAAAAGTATCCCAACCCTTCTTCACTCCGCAAGGTCAAGTCATCAAGCTGAATGACGAAGATGTGCAAGTCTTTGAATATTTGAGTGAAGAAGAAGCGAATAAGGAGGCGGTGCTGGTCTCTGCTGATGGAACTTCTGTTGGCACAACCATGATCACCTGGATCGACACACCCCATTTTTATCAATCCGGGAAGATCATTGCTTTGTATGTCGGGAACGCCCCTGATGTGATCGAACTTCTATCGGAATTACTCGGTCCCCAATTTGCTGGTGGTTAGACCAACCCATTTCGCGAATTCAAAGCACAAACTACATATATATAATACGGAGAGAAAAATTAAATGAACAGGTTACTGATTATTATCCTGGTTATTGGAACATTAATTACTGCGGCATGTGGTGCTTCACCTGTGCCATCTTCTGGGGAAGATATAGGTAAAATTGTTTCATTTGATGGTGGAACGTACACAGACGTCACCGTTCCAGAATTAATTGCGATGTTGGAAGATAAGGACTTCACCTTCGTCAATGTGCATATCCCGTTCGAGGGGGATCTCCCGAACACAGATCTTTCAATCCCTTTTGATCAAATCGACCAGAATTTGGATCAACTTCCTGCAGATAAAGACGCCAAAATCGTGCTTTATTGTCGCAGTGGGAACATGAGCAGTACTGCATCAAAAACCCTTGTGAGCCTGGGCTATAATAATGTTTGGAACCTGGATGGCGGATTCAACGCATGGAAAGCTGCAGGACAACCGCTGGAATGACTCAATCAGTAAATATATTCATAAAAGTAATCCTTTAATCAAATGTCCAAAGTCAAAATATTGGTTATCGATGATGAGGAAGCCATCATTAATTTGGTGACATCATATCTTCGCCCAGAAGGGTATGAGATATATACCGCCGCAGATGGAGTATCAGGGCTTCAAGTCTTTCGTGCTTTTAACCCTGATTTGATCCTGTTGGATATCATGCTCCCTGGTATGGATGGGATTGAGCTCCTGAGTAAAATTCGCCGGGAGTCAGATACATATGTAATAATGCTTACTGCAAAATCAGAAGAAATCGACAAGATTGTTGGACTCTCAATTGGAGCTGATGATTATGTGACCAAACCTTTCAGCCCGCGAGAATTGGTCGCCCGGATTAAAGCTGCAGTACGTAGAATGGGTAACGGGGGAGGTTCTCCGGATGTACGCGTGCTGGTATTCAAACATATCAGAATTGATACTGGCAGAAGAAAGGTTTGGGTTGGTGACCAGCTCATTGAACTCACAACAACCGAATTTGATTTGATGAAATCTTTAGCAGAACATCGCGGATTAGTTCTCAGCCGAGAGCAGCTGTTGGAAGATGTCTGGGGGCATGAATATTTTGGAGAATTAAGGGTTGTAGACGTTCATATCGGTCACATTCGGAAAAAAATCGGTGATGAATATATCACCACGGTTCGTGGAGTCGGCTATCGTTTTGAAGACGAGTTAGGGTGATTATGATTTCCGCCGTACGACGTCACTTAAGTTGGAAAATCTTTATCTCATATCTGATTGTAATTATGATCGGGGCTATCGTCCTCACAACAGCAACCGAGTTTATCCTGCCAAGGTCTTTTGATCGCCATCTGGCAGATATGGGTTCAATGATGGTGACCATGATGGGTTCATCCTCCATGGGAATGGATTTAAACGCTGATCTGTTTACAAATTTTCGGTCCGCAGTAAATGAAGCTCTGACAATCGCTGCTTTGGCGGCTGTGATAACTGCCATTGCGGTCAGCTTATTTGTTAGCAGACAGGTGGTGACTCCAGTACGTGAAATGATGATTGCCAGCAAGTTCATTTCTGAAGGACATTATAAGGAACGGGTGCACGTACCCGGAGATCCATCGAAAGGTGAATTGGACGAGTTGTCCCAATTAGCCTTAAGTTTTAATCAAATGGCTGCAAAATTAGAGCAGGTCGAAGTAATGCGCCGCCAACTGATTGGCGATGTATCCCACGAGCTGCGCACTCCTTTGACAACAATCAAAGGTTCGATGGAAGGCTTAATGGATGGTGTGTTACCTGCGAATGAGGAAACCTTTCATGGAATCTATCGAGAGGCTGATCGATTGCAAAAATTAGTCAGCGATTTGCAAGAGCTAAGCCGGGTAGAAGCCGGAGCCTATGAACTAGAATTCAAACCTGTTGATGTGCTTGATTTGGTGACTGCAACTGTGAACCGCTTAGCGCTGCAATTTGAGGAAAAAGGCGTCATCCTTGAGATCGATGTTCCCAATGGTCTGCCCAAAGTGAAAGCTGATGAGGACCGTATCGGACAGGTTCTGTTAAATTTGGTGGGAAACGCCCTGCAATATACACCTAGCGGGGGAAAAGTAAAGGTTGCAACAACCCATCATGATAATGAAATCATCACATCGGTTTCTGACACTGGGATCGGATTATCTGCGGAACACTTGGAATATATCTTTACCCGCTTTTATCGAATTGATAAATCTCGGTCCCGCGTGGGGGGAGGCAGCGGGATTGGGCTGACGATCGCCAAATACCTGGTTGAAGCACATGGGGGCCGGATTTGGGTCGAGAGCCCCGGTTCTGGAAAAGGCAGCACGTTTATATTCACTCTGCCGATTAAAGGATAATTGCTCATGTATGTGACTCTGCAATTGTGACCCCTAAATAGTTCATGGTTGCGTAATTATTCGTTTATTTGAAAAACGCCATTTCAAAACATACAGGCTCGAGCCAAAAGGCTCGAGCCTGTATGTTATTTCACCCAACATTTCGATTAGATCGGATGCTGGAGCTCGTTACACTCACGGATTGTAGGGCATAGATCCGTTCGGAATGAAGTCATAATCAATGCCTGGGGTTATCTCATGGGCTAATTCGGGATGAGGACCCCCATCGAGATTGAAGCTCGTTCTGGCGGTGTGTCTCAACCAGACAACTTTTGTTGGGTGTAATGTCCCATCAGCTACACTAAGGAGTTCGTGGTAATGGACATATCCCCGAGACGCATAGCTTTCTGCCTGCTCAGGTGACCAGGTATCGATGATGCCATGTACTTTGAATAAATACTCACCATCTGGTGCATCAGAAGACCACCATTGGGGAGCACCGCCCGGACCTTCATTTAAATGTTTTCCAACCACTTGATTTGGGCCTGCCTGTACCCAGTAATGCCCGGGGATATCAGTGGCACCACCGGGTCCATCGGGTGCTCCAGCCATGAAATAGTCCTCACCATCAACATTGATCACCGGTGCGTGTGTGAACCCATCGGCGCTGGCAACGCCAACCGTGAGAACCAAAAGTGACAAAACTACCAATCCAACGATATAAGGCTTGCGTGTTTTATAGGCCGAACTCATTATTAAGCTCCTTTGACAAATTAGAATTTATTGGCCGGAGTGATGGAATGATCCCTTTACTCCTACTACTTAGACAAGATGTTTCAATCAGATCTTACATTAATGCTTTGTTAA
>DATKXE010000194.1:0-3556 GCA_035529195.1 Anaerolineales bacterium | reverse complement strand
TCTATTTAAAGGTGACCGCATTGTGGGGTGGTCAGCCGGGATCGCTGATTTTCTGGTCCTGGTTGATGGCAGCTTTTGCTTCTGCAGTCACACTACGCAAGTGGGATCATGACCAGGAATTTTTGCCCTGGGTGATCATTGTAACCCTGGTGACATTGGGCTTTTTCCTTGCATTGAGCATCTTCATTGAAAATCCATTTGTGCGCATGTGGCAATCCGCCTCCGGGCAGATCACATCCACTATGCTGCAGCCCGCGGGTTCAATTCCTTTTGTACCCGCAGATGGGAGCGGTTTAAACCCATTGCTGCGCCATCCAGGCATGATCATCCATCCCCCCATGCTGTACCTGGGGTTCGTTTCCTTCGTAATCCCATATGCATTCGCTATTGCAGCTCTGGTAACCGGACGGACAGATGATCGCTGGATCCGCATCACGCGGCGCTGGACCCTGGTAGCCTGGCTGTTTTTGTCCCTGGGATTGCTCCTGGGTGGACGCTGGGCATATGATGTCCTGGGCTGGGGTGGTTATTGGGGTTGGGATCCGGTAGAGATCGCGGCCTTTATGCCCTGGCTGACCGGCACCGCCTTCCTGCATTCGGTGATGATCCAGGAGAAGCGGGGTATGATGAAGCATTGGAACATGATCCTGATCATCCTGACCTACGAATTGGTGATTTTCGGCACATTCTTGACCCGCTCGGGAGTGCTCTCCTCGGTGCATGCTTTTGCCCAGAGCGCCATTGGCCCGGTTTTCTTCGCCTTCATGGGATTGACTTTTATCGTGTCCTTATCCCTGCTGCTGAAGCGCTGGAACGATCTGAAAGCCAATAACCAGATGAATTCGCTGCTCTCACGAGAGGCATTATTCCTGTTAAATAACTTACTCTTTATGGGTATCCTGGTGGTTTGCTTCTGGGGTGTGATCTTCCCACTGATCTCAGAGATCTTCACCGGACAGAAAGTCACCGTAGGTCCACCTTTTTACGAGCGGGCGACTGCGCCGTTATTCGCCGGTTTGCTGCTGTTGATGGGGGTTGCACCCCTGGCAGCCTGGCGCTACTCCTCGGCCAAGACCCTCGGACGGGGGATTTGGAAGCCGTTCATCGCCTCGCTGGTAGTGGTAGCAATCGCCTTATTTAGCGGCATCCGAAATTGGGCCGCGCTGCTGGGATTCTGGCTGAGTGCTTTTGTGGCCGCGGTTACGCTCTACGAGTTCTGGCGAGGTGCTATGGCACGCCGGCGCAAATCGGGTGAGAGCTTTCCAGTTGCCCTGTGGCGCCTGGCAGGACGCAACCGGCGCCGGTATGGCGGTTATATCATCCATCTGGGTGTGGTGCTGATGGCGATCGGCATTATCGGGATCGAAGTTTTTCAGACCGAGACCCAGGGGACCATTTCCCGTGGAGAGCAGATCTCTATAGGCGATTACACGGTAACTTTTAACTCCTTAGCGGTTTTTGATACCGCGGATGGCCGCAATGTGGCTCGGGCGGTGATGAGCGTGGATCGAAATGGTAATTTCGTTGGGGAGCTCTACCCAAGACGAGATTATTACTATGAATCCCAGCAGCCGATGACCATCCCGGGAGTAAGAAGCACCTGGGAGGACGATTTCTATATTTTGCTGGTTGACTGGCAGCCGATCTCTTCGGCTGGGGCTACATTTAAGATTTATCACAACCCGCTGGTGAATTGGCTGTGGTTAGGCGGTTTTGTATTTATTATCGGCACCCTGGTGGCAGCTTGGCCTGACAAGGACCCCGAAAAGCATAAGGTTTCAGCTCGCAGCGCGAGCTATGCAACTGCAAAGGCATGATGTCTACTTCTCGTTCACTACTCGTCCCTTCCTTAATTCTGATGCTCATTGTTGCTGGCTTGGTGGCATCATTTCTGGTAGTTGGTGAAGTGCAGGCGCAGGAACAGCCACCCACAGGTCCTTCTGATGATGAAGTCAATGCGATTGCCAAAGGGCTCTACTGCCCAGTTTGTGAGAATATCCCCCTGGATGTCTGCCCCACCCAGGCCTGTGCCCAATGGCGTGAATTAATTCGCGAGAAGCTGGTTGCAGGTTGGACGGAAGATGAGATCAAGAATTACTTCGTGGCCCAGTATGGTGATCGGGTCCTGGCTGCTCCTCCCGCCAGTGGTTTGAACTGGCTGGTTTATATCATTCCTCCCCTGGCAATCCTCGGTGGAATCTATATCCTATACCGCGCCCTGCGTGCCTGGAGACAGCCCCCGGCAGGAGATGTGGAAGAAACCCAACCGGAACAGAAACTCGATGATGATTATGTGGCCAGAATCGAGGATGAATTACGCAAACGGTAGCGATTATCCTTTCAGGTGTAAGGCAATTGGAGTTATTTAATGTCAGACATGCAAGCAAACCTTCCAGACCCTGAGAGCCAAGAATCTCCGGATGAACCCAAGAAAGGAGTGGAGATCTTTGGCAGGAGGATTTCGCTTGGAGCATTAGCAGCCTGGATAGGCATTTTTGCCTTATTAGCACTGCTGGCTATCGGGCTGCTGCGCAACCAGGAGGGTCCGGTTACGGTAGGTGAAACAGCACCCAATTTCACGCTGACCACTTTTGAAGGGCAGCAAATCCGCCTTGACGAGCTCAAAGGAAAAGTTGTGGTGTTAAATTTCTGGGCTTCCTGGTGCAAACCCTGTGAGGAAGAGGCAGCTGAATTGGAGGCTGCCTGGCGGATTTACCAACCGCGCGGTGATGTGGTGTTCCTGGGTGTCGATTATATCGATACTGAAACGGAGGCACTGGGTTATCTGGAAAAATTCAGTGTGACCTATCCCAATGGTCCTGACTTGCGGACGAAGATATCCCAAGCGTTCCGCATACGCGGCGTACCGGAAACCTATATTATCGGTAAAGATGGAAAGCTGGCAGCTTTTAAGATCTCTCCTTTTATTTCCCTGGCAGAAATCCAAGGTATGATTGACCCTCTGCTGGAATGATAATAAATATCTTTAACTTTGTGTCCGCTGAATACCGGGCACGGAAAAGAATCTATCAATATGGAAATTGGCTCATTTTTTCTCCTGCTCGCGCTGCTGATCCCTGTGGCATTATTCATCGCACGCCCATTGCTGGACAAAGAGGCAGCTGCGGTCACCCCAGAGGAAGACCTGCAGGAGCATGAACTATCCGCTTTACTGGCGGAACGCGATCGCATCCTGGTCGCGCTCGAAGAACTGGATTTCGATAATGCTTTGGGGAAGATCCCGGAGGGGGATTACCAGCCCCAGCGGGAGCGGCTGCTGTTACAGGGATCAGAGGTCCTGCGAAAGATCGATGCAATCGATGCAGACACAACTGAGCCAGACATGGAGCAGCGTATAGAGGACGCTATCGCTGATCGGCGAATGGCAACTGCCCAAGTTAGCCAGCACCCGCAGGCAATGGTGACGGATGCAGACGATGAAGTCGAACTGCAATTGGCTGCCCGGCGACGGGCCAGGGAAGGTAAGTCGGCCGGATTTTGTCCGCAATGCGGTCGCCCGGTCCAGGAATCTGACCAGTTTTGTCCCAAGTGTGGG
>DATKXE010000193.1:0-4612 GCA_035529195.1 Anaerolineales bacterium | reverse complement strand
AGATCTTAATACAAATACTGTCGATTGGGAACCCTGGTCACCCGGTGGCGATCGTTTCATGCTTTACACTGTCGAGGGCCTGGTGAAGATATTCGACGCACTTTCTGGGGAAACCCTTCAAACTCTGTCTGGTCATGAGGGCGCTGTGATCACTCAAGCCACGTGGTCACCCATGGGCGACCAGGTCGTGGTCTCATCAATCCCCGACAGTGTTATCGTTTACCAGGCGGATACAGGACAAGCGCTTTACACCATCCCGGGCGGCTTTGAAGATGACATAGTTGTCTTTGGCAGCTGGTCTCCTTCCGGAGATCGATTTGTTACCCGCGGGTTGGGCGGGGCAAAGGTTTACGAGGCGGCAACCGGTCAGCTTCTTCTGAACCTCTTTTATCCCCAAACTTATTGCTGGCGAGCGCTTTGGTCACCGGACGGCTCACACATATTGACTCAGGATGGTGGAGAATCTGCGACGGTGTGGGACGCAGAGAGCGGCCAGGTATTGAGTCGTTTCAAGGATATTGTTAATGTAAGGAGGGTGGAGTGGTCGCCTTCAGGGGATCTAGTCGCGGTTGCCGGAGCTGATGGCTTTATACATATTTGGGACGTGGTCAGTGGCCAGGAGGTTCAAAAACTTGCTGGAACTTTTGGATGGGCTTCTTGGTTTCGGTTTTCTCCTGATGGCAAACGTATTCTAGCTATTGGTGATGATAACAAAATCAATTCATTCGATCTCACAGAAGCATCTCTAAATATTCCGATATCAACTTGCAATGTGATAACCAACCCTGCCTGGTCGCCTGATGGGCAGCAGGTCGCATTCGGTTCCAACTGCCCACCGGATTACCCGGTGAAGATTTGGGATGCAAACAGTGGTAAGCTGCTTTTAGAATTAATAGGAAACAAGATCATATCTGATTGGGTTTCCTGGTCACCTTCCGGGGACCGCATTCTCACCACCTACGCGGACGGGTCAGTCAAGATTTGGGATGCGTTTAGTGATGGACTCTTACAAACCTTCACAGGTCACGAGATTAATATCTCCAGCGCGGCCTGGTCACCAGATGAAAGCCAAATCGCGACTGGCGATATCAATGGGAATCTGATTGTGTGGGATCCATCAAACAGTGAGGAGATAATTAGCTTTGTTGGTCACAAGGGTGGACAAATTAACAGTGCACGCTGGTCACCGGATGGGTCGCGACTCATGAGTACCAACGACCAAGGAGAAGCCATTATCTGGGATGCCGCAACAGGCGAGGTGCTGTTGGAATTATTTCCTGAGGATTTCAAAATTGCTGTTTCAGATGCTGCCTGGACAAAGGACGGTGGGCGGGTCATCCTTTTCAGCGAAGATGGTTTCGTGCGCATATTTGACTCCAGCACAGGCGAACAAATATCCCAATTCTTTACCCGCTCTGGCAGTTCCATCACACAATTTTCTTTGTCCCCCTCAGAGGAACGCATGATCATTGGCGGGAACGATAATCTGGCCACGGTCTGGGATATCGCTACTGGGACAGAAGTGCTTACCTATCAGATCGGTGGATTTGTATGGCCAGTTTACTCGCCGGATGGGACTCAGGTATTGATTGGGAGCACAGAGGGAGATTGGGGGAAATTGCAGATATTCCCGGTTTGGGAGTCCCTGGAAGAGATACTCGATTATGCCAAAGAGTGCTGCGTGGTGCGCGAGCTGACAGCCGATGAGCGGGAGGTGTTCGGCCTGCCGCCGCGCTGATGAAGAGTGGGTTTCCAAGAAATCCGGTCAGAAGCTGTCATTATGAGCGGAGCGAAGCAATCCCCTTCATTATCCGAGATTGCTTCCCTTCGTCTTCGCTCAGGATAGACTTGCTTCGTTCCTCGCAATGACATTAACTAATAAGGGCTAAGTAGGGCGGCTTTCCATAGCCGCTACCTTTCATCTGTCTTCCCTGGTAGGGGCGAAGCATCCCAAACAAAAGCAGCAGGTTTTCTTGTTGATATATGGGATGCTTCGCCCTTTCATCACATCTCATAATCCCGATTCTGAATTTCCATCATTTAGGCAATATAATACAATCATAAATTAAATTGTTGCCTGGAGACACGTCTATGACCACCCAAGTGATCAATTTCGCCGACAAATTTTCCCAATTCACCGATCTCTGGTCGCCCAGGATCATCGCCCAGATGAACGACTACCACTTCAAGCTGGCCAAAATCCAGGGCGAGTTTATCTGGCACAGCCACCCGGAGACCGACGAGGTGTTCATCGTCATCTCGGGCAGCTTGACCATCCATTTGCGCGCGGGGGATGTGCAATTAAAAGCGGGGGAAATGGCCGTCGTGCCGCAGGGAGTCGAGCACAAACCATCCGCCGAACATGAGTGCCATATCCTGCTCATCGAACCCGCCGGCACACGCAACACCGGAGATGCAGAAGGTGACTTGACGGCTGAGAACGATGTTTGGATTTAGAACCAACCTGTCGAGTACTTCTGACGGAGCCCCATCCAGGGATGGAGACTAAGTTACTGACCATAGAGCTTATCGAGCAATGGAGAAATCAGGTGAACCAGGTGCGTACTTCAGCCAAGGCGATCATTTTTCAAAACGGGAAGCTGCTCACCATCAAGTACCTGGATGCGGAGGGTGAATGGTTTTCTCTTCCGGGAGGTGGGCAGGAGCCGGGGGAAACCTTAATTCAAACGCTGCAGCGAGAGTGTTTTGAGGAGTTGGGTGTTGAAATTAGAGTCGGGCCGCTCAGATATATTCGCGAGTACATTGGGGTGAACCACGAATTTACAGAACACGATATGGATGCCCACCAGATTGAACACATATTCATCTGCAAAACCGGGGAAGAACTGCCAGATCAGCCGGGATTAAATCCCGATCCCGGCCAGGTTGGGGTTGCCTGGCTGCCGGTTGAAGATCTGACCCGCTGCCGGCTGTATCCAAAATTCATCCGCAGTTTGTTGGAAAATGAGCCTGACCTGCCAGGTCCTGTATACCTGGGGGATGTGAATTGATGAGTTTATTCGGCGCGCGGACTTAAATGAGGTCCTATTACGTTTTCAATCGCTCAATCTCAGGTACCAAGTTCCGTACGCAGCCTGAGGTAGTTTAGCACCTGCTCACGGGATAACACACCCCTGAACTGAATTCCTTCCAGCACCGGCACCAGTCCCAGGTCCGCAGATTCCATCTCCTGCAGGGCGGTAAATAAGGGAGTATCCGGGCTGATCTGGATCGATTTCTCCCAGGCTTTCATCACCTCATTGGCTTTGATGCGGCTCCACAGGTGGCGCGGTACTTTGCTGATCTCGCGCAGGGTTAGAATTCCAGATGGTGCTTCATGATCCAGCACCAGGTAGGTGCCCCGGGAATTGTCTGTCAAAGTCGCCACAACCAGCTGCTCAAGCGTGGTCTCGCCTGGTATGGAGGGGTAATCACGGCTCATCACCTGGTCTACTTTAATGCCATCCAGTTTATGCTGCAGTTTTGCCTGGGCGGAAGCAGTGCCAGCCATGTTCAGCAAGAACATGCCTATAAAACCCATCCATATCCCGTTGCCCAGGTTCCCGGTGAAGACGCTGAAAACACCATAAGCGATAAAGCCAAAGGCCACCAGCTGTCCGGTGAAGGATGCTGCCCGCGTCGCCCGGTAATGGTCACCGTTCAGCTTCCAGATCGCGGCGCGCAGGATGCGCCCACCATCCATTGGAAAACCGGGGATCAAGTTGAACACACCCAAAAGCAGGTTGACGCGCCCCAGGTAGTCGAAAGCTGCTGCCAGGTAAGGTAAGTTTCCGGTAAATTGAGCCAGGCTGTTGAAAACCAGCGCCAGGGCCAAACTGACCATCGGGCCGGCGATAGCAATGCGGAATTCTTCCCCCGGGGTGTCCGGTTCGCGCTTAATTTCAGCCACCCCGCCCAGGAAGAACAGCGAGATGCTCTTAACCGGGATATTGTTGCGCAGGGCGACAAAAGCGTGCCCCAACTCGTGCGCCAGCACTGAAGCGAAGAACAGCAGGCTGGTGACCAAGCCCAGTGCCCAAATCCCGCCGAATGGTAAACCGAAGGCACGCTCCGCAAAATAACCGTTCGCCAATGACCAGGTCAGGAATAAGAAGATCACGAACCAGCTGGGGTGCAGGCTGATCGGTATCCCGCTAATTTTGAATATCTTTATACTCTTTCCCATAAGTTACCTCTAAGCGATCCTTATCTATATAGACGGAAATCACTCTCATAGCTTACCCGAAAATTGTTAGCAGAATATATATATTATATTAGGAGTTGATTTGTCTTATTCCGGATCGCGCTCAGAAATGATCTTGATCTCAATTACCGCACCCCACCGAATCAAGATAAATAGTTTTGAAAAGCTGGTTTACCGGAAAGGGATTAGGTCTGGGTTTGCAAACGCCAGGCCAGGGCGGAGTAGCGTTGAGCCACGCGGTTGTTGCTCACTGCAATTCCGATCGCACGCCGGTTGCCCACCAGGACGCATAAACGCCTGGCGCGGGTCATCGCAGTATAAAGCAGGTTCCGCTGCAGCATCATGTAATGGGCGGTGATCACCGGGATGACGACCACTGGAAATTCAGATCCCTGGGCTTTGTGCACC
>DATKXE010000192.1:0-6126 GCA_035529195.1 Anaerolineales bacterium | reverse complement strand
CCAACCGGCTGCGACCAAGTTGATTCCGTCTCGTGGTCATACCAGGTCATGGCATTCATGACCAGAGCACCTGCATTACCAAATGTGTGGGGTACTCCATCTATTCTCCGGTCGTGCACGAGACCGGTGTAGCAAATCGGTCACCAGGTGACCAGGATGGGCAGGCCACCTAATTCATCATCCACCATCTCCCGGAAACGCAATACGGTCACGGGGTAGGCTTTGGCTTCCCCCTGGATGGCGACACCCATTACCAGTTCATCTGCTTGCAGCGGCGAATCAACTGCAGCTACAAATTGAGGATCGTAAATAGGTCTAATGGCATCACGAGGCAGCATCGGCACGAAGGCGAATTTATCTAAATCTAAGTCTACAGTCGCTGTCGGAACAGGAGATGGTCCAGCGGGATCCGTAAGAGGGGTGTCTATCGCTTCCGGTGGACTCAAGGCTGGATTATCTACAGGTTGAACAGCAGCTGGAGCACACGCAGCTAGAAAACCCACGAATACGAGGGCTAACCAGGCATGTTTGCTTAGCTTATTCACAAATTCATTAACAAAACCCATTACTTATTCCTTGAGTACCCTTGTGTGCCTCTTTGGGAAGTGAATTTATTTTCGATAGTCGCAAGTTTTTTCTGGTGGTGCTCACTGCATTCAGGGCAATTTGCCAGATGATCTTTGACGGCTTCTCGCAGCGATGCCTGATCTGCGCCAGCTATGGCCTCATCAGCCAAGTGTTCCATAAATTGGAAACACTCATCGCAGTCCAGTGCAACTGATTGGTCTTTAACGAATATCAATATCTGCCATAGAGGACGCATCAACCTCTCCACAAGAGCTGTTCTGAATGACCGCCAATCGTGGCCTGGGTAATAGATGCGCTCTAAACGAAAATTATTACTTACCCAGTGGACCTGTTTCTGGAGCTGAGTGCACTCCGCAGGTTCTAATCCAAAATCTGCCACTGCTGGATAAGAAATCATGGGCATCTGGCGGTCCCCAAAGACCAGGTTCATAACTCATCAGCGGAGGACCTTGCGGAGAACGCCAGGCAGCGATAATCGGATCGATGTAGCTCCAGCTAAGTTCAGCGGCGTCAGCCCGGGTGAAGAGGGTCGCGTCGCCCTGTAAGGCGTCCAGACATAAGCGCTCGTAAGCTTCCGGGATCAATGTCTCCCCAAATGAGTCCCGGTAATGGAATTCCATGTCAACCGAACGGGTCTCTGCGGCGGTATCCGGCACCTTTGCTTCGAACTTGAGATGAATGCCTTCATCTGGTTGAATGCACATTCCCAGGATATTGGCTGTCATTTCGAAACCTTCAGGCAAGGGAAACATGCGCACGGGTGGACGCTTGAATTGGATGGCGATCTCAGTACATTTTTCTGCTAATTTTTTCCCGGAACGTAAATAAAACGGCACATCCTGCCAGCGCCAATTGTCGATATGCAAGCGCAGGGCGGCGAAAGTTTCGGTTTGGGAACGCTCGGCTACACCAGGTGATTCACAATATCCGCGATATTGTCCCCGAATGGTATCTGCTGCAACTTGCTCAGCCGTGATCGGGCGGATGGAGCGCAGGACTTTTATTTTCTCGTCCCGGATTGCATCAGCCTCAAAGCTGGCTGGAGGTTCCATGGCAACCAGGGTGACCAGCTGCAGCAGGTGGTTTTGAAACATATCCCGCAGGACACCTACATTGTCGTAATAGCCTGCCCGGTGACCAACGCCAATATCTTCAGCAACCGTGATCTGGACATGGTCGATGTAATTACGATTCCAGATCGGTTCAAAAATAGCGTTTGCAAAGCGGAATACCAACAAGTTCTGCACCGATTCTTTACCCAGGTAGTGGTCAATGCGGAAAATCTGCTTTTCAGCGAGAACTTCGCGGAGGCCTTTGTTCAGAGCTTGAGCTGAAGCCAAGTCCGTGCCGATCGGTTTTTCGACTACAACGCGTCGTTTGGCTTCCGTTTCGTCAACCAGGCCTAACTGGTCCAAGTTTTGCACGATTTGCAGAAAAAACCGGGGCGCAGTTGCCAGGTAGAACAGGCGATCGGATGGACCGGGTTCTAATATTCTCAACTTTTCCCCGAGGGTTTTATAATCTTCTGGCTGCGTGAAATCCGCGGAAATGTAATGCAGGTGCTCTGCGAAATCCAACCATTCACCATAGGAATAATCGAAGGCGCAAAATTCCGTTGCCGCAGCTTCCATCTCGCTGCGATACTGCTGATTGTCCCAAGGTCGAGTTGAGAAGCCAATGATTTGAAAATTTTCCGGGATGCGTTTCTTGCGGAAAAGGTTAAACAAGGCCGGGATCAGCTTGCGGTGAGCAAGATCGCCGGAAGCCCCAAAGATAACGATCGAAGTAGATTCAGGCATTATTACTCCACCTTTTTCACGGCGTGTCCACCGAATTGATTGCGCATAGCCGCCAGCAGCTTGTCGGAAAATGGTTGGTCTTCACGCGATCTTAACCGGCGTTGAAGCGAGGCAGTGATCACAGGAGCCGAAATATCCAGGTCAATGGCTTCAAATACCGTCCAGCGACCTTCACCAGAATCCTGCACCCAGGCTTTGATGTCATCTAAATCCTGGTCTTCTGCCAAAGCATTCGCAGTTAGATCAAGCAGCCAGGAGCGGACGACGCTGCCGTAGCGCCAAATTTCCGCGATCTGGTGTAAATCCAGTGCGAAATCAGTTTTGGCTTTCATGATGCTAAAGCCTTCTGCGTAAGCCTGCATGAGACCATATTCTATGCCATTATGAACCATCTTGACGAAATGTCCCGAGCCGGGTGAGCCGACATGTCCCCATCCCAGGTCCTGGGAAGGAGCCAGGGTCTCGAAAATTGGACTGTGACGTTCAACAGTACCCTGGTCTCCACCAACCATCATGCTGTAGCCTTCTTTCAAACCCCAAACCCCGCCGCTGGTGCCAACATCGATGAAATATAAGCCCTTATTGGCCAATTCGTCAGCCCGGCGAATTGAATCCTTGTAATTTGAATTGCCACCATCAATGACGACATCGCCGGGTGAAAGAAGGTCGCTGATGGTTTGGATTGTGTCCTCTGTGATCTGTCCAGAAGGCACCATAACCCACACAGAACGGGGCGGCGCCAAATTCTGAACTACCTCGTTTAATGTGCGTGCCCCTATGGCACCAGCCTTCTCAACAGCCTGAATGGGGTCTTCATTGATATCATAGGCTACGACTCGATGGCCACCAAGCAGCAAGCGGTTAACCATGTTGGCGCCCATTTTTCCTAATCCGATCATTCCGATTTCCATAAGGTTATCTCCAATTTTATTTGTAATAAAGGCTCTCAATCAACAGCACGCTCAGCAAGCATTTCTTGAACCACCGTGAGCAATTTGTCTGGCTCATCCACCACCCAGCGTTCTGAGAGCAGCTGCCGCTTGTGAACGGCAGCCCTGGTGAAAGGTGTTGTAACAGCGATGCACCACATCCCGACTGCGAGAGCAGCCTGCACCCCGGCTGGTGAATCTTCGATCACCAGGCATTGTTGAGCAGGTATGACTAATTCAGATGCTACCAGATTGTATATCTCCGGATCTGGTTTTCCCTGACCCACATCATCGCGAGTGGCAACGAAATCAAAATCCTCCCTTAAATTTAGAATCTCAAGCACACGTTGGGCTTGTACGCAGGAGGACATGGTCGCCAGTCCGGTCTTGCAGTGTGCTCTACGGGCTTCCTCGAGCAGAACCAGGTTATGAGTCCAGCGATTATCGAGCAAGATCTGGGGATCTGCAAGCATGGCCTCGTAATGCTGCAAACGGACCTGGATGAAGGCCTGCCAGGGTGTGCTGACACCAAATTCCGCCATCCGCTCTGCAGCTTTCTCCTGGAGCTCAAAACGGTCGACTAGGGTTTGAGCTACTTCTTGCCGAGCGAGTCCCACAACATCTTTGAAGGCCTCAATAACCTGTCCCTCGCTGATCTTGTGCGGGCAAAGCTCTGCTGTGGCTCCAGCATAGGAGAGCGCTTTGAGCCGTTCAGTTTGCACCAGGGTCCCGTCGAGATCAAAAATCATGGCGCGAATCATAGTTTTCTCATGTCTGCAGTAAGATTTACCTCTGACCAACCCGTTTCATTCAGATCTTGCTCCCCCGCTATCCTATCAGCGATAGCGGGTTGCGGTTTCCAGATTAATCACCCGGTAAGGTTAATTTCATAATGCCGGCGATAGAATCTTCCCCGAGATGGAGTCGGATCACACGCCGACCTGAGTCCAATAAGGCCTGGCGGTCGCCCAGGGCCTGGGCACCCTTGAGCACGCCAAAGCTGATCGTTGAGCCAGCTGAGGTGGGTTCATCTGGAATGGGGAGGTCCGGGCTTGAATCACTGGTCAGCTGGATGAACATCCCGCCTCCTGCATCTCCCTTATGCAGCTGACCTGTTGAATGCAGGAACCTGGGACCATAACCCAACGTTGTTGCCAGGTGGGTTTGGTCGCGGAGCTGCTCCCGTAAAGCCAGCAGCGCCTGATCAGTCTCAGGGGTTGGCTGGATATAAACCTGCAGGGTTATGTATGCACCAGGCTGAGCATACGCAAGGAAGTTGTCCAGGACCATTCCCGGCGATTGAGGATCTGTTATTGCCAGCGGTTGATCCGCGTAGATGCTAATGCCATCTACCTCCAGAGCTGCATCTAAAGCGGGGAGTTGACCCCGCTCCTGGTAATTACTGACCATATTACGTGCCAGGATTTTCGCAGATTCGACATTGGGTTGATCGAATGGATTTATTCCCAGAATATAACCTGCTACCGCAGTTGCCAGCTCCCAGAGGAAAAACTGTCCACCCAATTCATATATGTCTGTTAGCTGCAACCTGACGACTGGATGTCCTGCTCCTTCGAGGGCCGCTACCCGGGTATCGAAAGTTGTATCACCCTTCAGCCGCAGGTAGACAAACAGGCGATCGTCACTGTAATATTTAGGCTGCGTGACTGGCTCACCGACAACCGGCAGGATCCCATTGCCTTGCTTGCCGGTACTCTCAGCGATCAGCTGCTCGACCCAATCAGCGAAGCTGCTAATTTCCGGCGAGGTGATCAAAGTCACTTTGTCTCTTCCAGCTTTGGCAAGTTCTCCCAGGATCGCACCAAGTCGAGCGGCAGTGTTCTTCCCCACAGCTGAAGAATTGAACCCCTCATTTAAACTGGCTGTATTTAAAGCTTGTTTCAAGAGGGAGTCCAGGTCTACCCCGATTAAAGCTGCCGGAACCAAGCCAAAATAGGAAAGCGCGGAATAACGCCCGCCAATGCTGGCATCGTTATGGAAAGTAGTGCGGAAGTTATATCGGCTGGCGATTTGATCCAGCTGCGATCCAGCGTCTGTGATGGCAACGAAATGTGATCCAGCTGCCTCAACGCCAAGTGCGGTCGAAACCTGGTTGTAGAAATATTTAAAGAAAGAAAGTGTTTCTACTGTTCCACCGGATTTTGTCGAGACGATGAAAAGTGTTTTTGCCAGGTCAAGATTAGCTGCCTGGGCGGCGATAGCGCCGGGATCTGTGCTGTCCAAAACAGCCAGATCGAGGAAACCCGCGCGGGTCCCAAAAGTCTTGCGGAATACCTCTGGCGCCAGGCTCGAGCCACCCATCCCCAACAGCAGAACTTGGGTAAAGCCAGCCTGGCGGACGGTTGAAACGAACTGTTCTAGATCAGGGATGGCGGTCTTCATTTTCTCAGCGATATGCAGCCATCCCAGGCGGTTCGTGATTTCGGCGGGATCTGGTTTCCAGAGGGTGAAATCGTGTTCCCAAATCCGCTCAATAACCTGGTCAGATTCTATATCTTGAAGCGTTTTATCGACTATTCCCTGATAATCACCCAGATTTGCAGAAAAATCTTCACTAGTGGAGCGCAGCTGGCTCCCTTTTTCTGAAAGGCTTTCCATTAATGCAATGAAGGAGTTTTCAAAAGCTGCCACTCCTTCATCCTGTAATTCCTGGGTGATCTTCTCGAGATCGATGCCCAGGGTGTTGAGCTGGTCAAGTTGAGCGATAGCCAGGTCGAGGTCTTCTTCAAGGGACAGCTTAATCTGTCCATGATCGATATATGCATGCAGAGCTGCTGGGGGAACTGTGT
>DATKXE010000191.1:0-3697 GCA_035529195.1 Anaerolineales bacterium | reverse complement strand
CACTAAAAGCCATCCAGCGATCAGGAAGCCTGCTGTTTACCAGTGCTTCTGCCATTTGTGAGCGGCAGGAGTTGCCAATACATAAAAACAATACCGTTTATATAGCTGAGTGATTTTTCTTGGGTACATTGTTCATCCGATCAAACTTTATGTTTTGTATTTATCAAATAAATCCATCTCGTCATCCGTATGATCGAGCTCTCGCATTTCACCAGTTACCATATATATTGTGCGTTCACAAATGTTGGTAACCCGATCAGCCATCCGTTCTAAATTATGTGCCGCCCATTGGAGAAAATTAGCCCCATCTATGGTGGAGGTATCTGCGATCATGTAGGTCACCAGTTCCCGGTATACTTGGTTGTAAAGGGCGTCTACCTGATCGTCTTCTTTTGGGATTTCTCGAGCGGTTTCAACATCACCAGCCACGAAGGCATCCAAAGCACGATGCAGCATATCCAGACTAATATCCGCCATGCGGGGAATATCAATTAATGGTTTAATCAATGGTTCCGTGCCCAATAAAAGATTAATTTTTGCGATCCCTTTGGCATAATCACCCATGCGCTCCAGCTCGGTAGTAATCTCAAGCACCGCAGCTAGCAGGCGCAGATCTTTTGCCATGGGTTGTTGAGTGGCGATCAGGGTTATGCAGCGATCCTCGATCTCAAAGTGCTTTTTGTTGATCTCTTCGTCCGCGAGATACACGTTTTGTGAAGCTGCTAGGTCGCGTTCCTTTAACGAGGAAACTGCAGTGCGTACAGCGTCTGCGACCATATCGCCTAATACGAGTAATTCATCCAGCAATGCCCGTAGGGCGCGGTCAAGGGTTTCTCTGGGGTTCAAACTTGACATATTTTTATCTCCCTTTGTGAAAACAAGTAAATCAAGCGAACTATATAGTAATACATATTCCGGGTACTAACCGGATTTGTATGGCAAACTATTTTAAGATTGCCTTGGATTAAGGCAAAATAGTTGTCCGGATTTTGGCGGACAAAGTATTCACTAAAATCAGTGAGTGGTAAGAGCAGCATCATGTTGTGGGGGTTGATGAATGTTTACTGACGGTTGGATCCCGCATGAGCTCATTTGGTGAAATAAGGAGAAGGAAATCAGATCACAGCACAGATTCACAACACTTATTATTCCGTTCTGTCGATTCTCGCATTCAAGATGGAGATAGCATTAATGCTGTGTTTTTGAGCCAATTACTGCGGTGTGGTTATGAACATCTCTGCCCGCATTTTTATGAATGGCAGAACAACCTGAGTTTCAGGTGGATGTTCCTGCTGCCAAACCTAATTTCTGGATTAGCTGCTGGTTGGATGGCTCAGTGAGGGTTGAACCATCTTCAAAGACAATCGTTGGAACGATAATATTCCCATTATTAACTTGACTGACGAATTCTTTTGCACTTTTATCTTGGTCGATATCAATCCAGTGATATTCGATCTGGTACTTGTCAAATATCATTTTTGCCCGGAAACAATCCCCACACCATTTTGCCCCAAAAATCTTTATGGTATCCCTATCCATAAATCGCTCCAAAGTAAATTTCGGAAGTCAAATCGTTTCACTTTATTGTACTATTGGAAAACATTATAATTACTTTTCATTTAATTTTTTTTCCCGGCTGAATTATTATGGTTGATTTTTATATTGGGACGATGGGTTTTTCTTATAAAGATTGGGCAGGAACATTCTACCCACCTGGTGTAGATTCCAGGGATTATCTGGCTCAGTACAGTCGTATTTTCAATGCAGTAGAAATCGATTCGACTATTTACGGTACGCCAAAACCTGGATCTGTAATTCGCTGGAGAGAAAATTCTCCTGATGATTTTAGGATATGTTTTAAAGTACCGCGGTCAATCACTCATGAGTCTGGTCTTTTGAATGTAGAGAGCGAAATGGCTATTTTCCTGAACGCAATTAGTGCCATTGGTGAGAAGCTCGGGGTGATTTTGCTTCAATTCCCACCGTCATTCAGCAGCTCTAATACAGATGCGGTCGATGAGTTTCTGGCACTGTTACCGGCCAACCATGCCTATGCGATTGAGTTCAGACACCCTTCGTGGTACTCTTCACAAACAGCTGATATATTATCCAGGCATGATATTTGTTGGGCAGCAACTGAATTCCAGGGAGTTCCAAAAGTGGTTGATCTAACCACGGACATGATATTTGTTCGCCTGGTTGGTCAGCATGGGCGCTTTCAATCACACGATCGAGAACAAATCGATGTATTACCACAATTAGAAAGTTGGTGGCGATGGATCCGGTCAAAAACTGATCAAGTGCATTCAGTCTACGTATTTTTTAATGATGATTTCTCAGGTCATGCTCCGGCATCAGCAAACAGGTTGAAGAAGTTAATAGGTTTGCCGGTCAAAAAGCCAGATATCCCGAAGCAAATGAAATTATTCTAAAGCAGGAGATTGGGAATAAATATGAAATTAACTCGATTCGCAAAATATGTCTGGTTTGTGTTGATTTTCAACCTGGGTGTAATCCTGTGGGGTGCATATGTGCGTGCAACTGGAGCCGGAGCGGGGTGTGGAAATCATTGGCCGCTTTGTAATGGAGAAGTGATCCCCAGAGCTGAGCAAATTGAGACCCTGGTGGAATTCACGCACCGTTTGTCGAGCGGATTGGCGTTTTTGCTCGTTTTTGGAATGCTGATTTGGGCGTGGCGCATCTTTCCTAAGGGACATCGAGTCCGGGCTGGTGCGATTTTATCAATGGTTTTCATGATCAGCGAAGCACTCGTTGGCGCTGGTTTGGTGCTGTTCGAGTTGGTAGCAGACAACGAATCTACAGCTAGAGCTTTATTTATCTCAGTACATCTTGTTAATACCTTCATATTACTGGCTTGCATTACTTTGACAGCCCGGTGGGCTTCGGGAGGAAAGGGGGTCGTTCTCCGTTGGGGTGAAGCATATATCTGGGTGCTGATGGCAGGATTTATCGGGGTATTGATCTTAGGCATGAGTGGGGCGTTGACTGCACTTGGAGATACATTATTTCCGGTGAACTCGATCGAAGAGGGGATCAGGCAAGATTTTTCATCGACAGCGCATTTTCTCGTTCGCTTGCGGATACTGCATCCGACGATTGCAGTTATGGTGGCGTTGTATTTGAGTATGGCGATTAGCTGGATCAGTTCAAAGGTCAGGCAGAACGAGAATAAAATAATTGGCAGGGTAATTATCTCGTTATTATTGCTGCAATTACTGGCAGGCTTGATCAATGTCCTCCTTTTGGCTCCTGTTTGGATGCAGCTGGTGCATTTGCTGCTTTCTGATTCGGTATGGATTTTCTTGGTCCTCTATGCTCCAGCAACTTTAAGTCAAGGGGATAGCGTTTTCGACGTGGATTAATAATTCAAAATCTGTCGGGCAGCTTGATCCGATAGAGAATTTGATCCAGTTTCGGTTATTGTTTATCATTGGAGTAATACGTTTTAGGCTATAATTTTGGCTATGGATAATTCAGCGCTCCAGGCGAGACTCGAAGAGCTTCGCCAGGAAATCAGATTTCATAATTACCGCTATTACGTTGTCAACCAGCCTATCGTCAGCGATGGTGAATATGATCGCTTGATGCGAGAGCTGCGCGAGATTGAAGAAAGCCATCCAGACTGGATCACGCCTGACTCCCCAACACAGAGAACCGGTGCGCCTCCGAGTGAACG
>DATKXE010000190.1:0-2869 GCA_035529195.1 Anaerolineales bacterium | reverse complement strand
TTATCAAACTGTTTTCGGTTAGGCAATCTGCAGCAGATAGGAAACACACCTATCTTTGCTCAGGATTTCAAACGCTGGATTTCAAGATCCTTGGGGATGATTTCTCACCTTTCAGGTAGTTTGATGATAATCGACCACGTGTAGCGGTCTTGTGCAAACGATAAAACAATGAGTTGTCCCAAATATTTAGGACAACCCATCGCTCAGTTTAGAATATTCGAGATTCAGATATTATTGATACAATTCAACCCGGAGATCTTATAGAAACTCCCTCGAAAGCTCGTCCAACTTCGCCATCTCTTCCTCCGATAACCTGAACTGCATCGCGCCAGCACTCTCTTGTGCCTGGTAAACCTTTGAAGCACCCGGAATAGCAACCACTGTCTCGCCATGAAAGTTGATCAACCAATTAAGTGCCACTTGAGCTGCAGTCACCTCATATTTTTGTGCGAACAGAGTCATTTCTGCTACCAGAGGAGCACTCTCTTTGATCTTCCCACCCATCATCACCTTGCGCCCAATTGGCAGCTGGTCGTATATCTCGGGATTGTTGTGGAATTTCCCTGAAAGGATACCTCTCGCCAGTGGAGACCAGGCTACGATCGTGATCCCCAGATCCTTCGCTGCCTCGATAACCCCATCCGACTCGATCTTACGGTGGAGCAAACTGTATTGGACCTGGTTAACAGCCAGGGTAAGACCGCGTTTTTCCAGGGCCTCATGTGCCCGGGTCATTTGATCGACATTAAAGTTGCTTACGCCAACTGAACGGATTTTTCCTTCTTCGACCAGATCCGCCATGGCATTCATTTCTGCTTCTGGCGAGGAAAAGCTCCAGGGTTGGTGGACCATGTACAGGTCGATAGTATATCCATCTAAGTAACGCAGCCGATCATCGATCGTCTTGTAGATATTTTTCGCGGTCCTCAAAATGGGAAACCACTTGGTGCCGATGACGATCTCATCGTCCTGCATCCCCAAATCCTTCAAGGCATTTGCCAATCCTTGCTCTGATTTACCTCGCCCATACATCTCTGCAGTATCAAACCAATTAATTCCTCCATCAAGGGCAGTTTTAATAATCGCGGTCATCTCTTCCTGCGATAAGTCAGGAAATACCATTTTGAAAATACCGCTTCCCCCCGAAAACTGCATGACACCCAATCCAATCGGGGTAACCTGGTATCCAGATTGCCCTAGAGGCCGCTTTTGTACCTTCCAATTGTCATTCATTCCCTTTCCTTCAATATTATGATTTGTACATCAAAAATTATTTTCTCATACAAATTACTATTCTGATGGATTTTGTACTCTTCCAAAATGCCAGGTCAGGACTAGTGCCATGATACAAAATCCTGCCATCATTAGTAACACATCCAAAGATAAACCTGTTTCAAATTCCCCGACCCCAAACACCAGAATATAGCCCAAGATCAGATTTACCAAACCCCAAATCACGTTTACCATAGGTGGTGATTCACCAACACCTGGAGGGCTGGCAAATGGGCTTTGAAATTTTCGCCCGGAAACGCCGTTGACGAAATGAGGAATTCCATTCGCCAGGAACAAACCCGCTGTAAAATATGCCAGATATTCCATATATACAACTCCCTAGATGAGAATGAGCTACTTTTTTTCGGTGATATCTCGAGGAATAATTATAACTGCGCAGGTCAATTCTTTTCGACATCCTCATTATGCTACTTCACCATCTAAAACTCGGTAATCAAACTAAACTTAGGTGCTGAGTATATAGAAAATTGCACAATATTGTCTATACGCAAGTCGGGTATTTTATCAATTATCAGCTGCCGTACCAAACAAGATTGCATTCTGCGATGGATCCCGGAGGAAAATACTTGATCCCCTTTCTTCGAATGACCAATTTGCCTGTTCTAATCGTTTGATCAGCTTCTGGCGCTCATCTTCACCAACCAGGTGGACTGAAAAATAACGCAATCCTGCTGCGTCCGGCGGAGGTGGTGGCGCACCAATACCGTTCCAGGTGTTGAGCCCGATGTGATGGTGGTAGCCACCTGCAGATAAAAAGGAAGCCGAACCCATGTAATTCAATAGGAAATCAAAACCCAGCACTTTCTCGTAAAAATTCGTCGCCTGATCGAGGTTGGCAACATGCAGGTGCAAATGTCCCAGCCTGGTCCCCGATTCCAAGCCCTCCCATTGGCCTTTTTCTCCTTTAATCTCCCTCAAAATCCCCTGAAAATCTAAAGGATCTGTCGCCATTATTAAGCCGCCATTATCATATTGCCACTCGCTGCGTGGTCGATCACGATAGATTTCGATCCCATTACCATCCGGGTCAGCAAGATAAAGCGCCTCACTCACCAGGTGATCTGCCCCACCCTGCATAGCCGTTTCGGTATCGATTAAGTTACGCAAAGATCTACTTAACGCCTGGCGGGAAGGGGTCAAGATGGCAAAATGATATAACCCGCTCCTCCTTGGATATTTAACGGCACCTGGAATTTCAGTAAGTACAAGCAGATCATCTCCACCAGCACCGAGATAAATTGTGCCCACTTCATCCTTCTGAATTTGAAATCCGAGCGCTTTTTGATAAAAATCTACTGAACACTGCATATCGGCGATATTCAGGTGTACATAGCCTAGCGTTGTATCCACATGCAGCTTCTCTCCGCCTTCTTCACTGAATCCAGGATTTGGAATCATCCCATTTTCGAGATTGTATTTAATATTGTCCACTCTTGTTCCTCCATAACATTCGATTATTAAATTGGGTCAGGGATGAATCTCTTACTATTAGTATCCTGAACCATTCGGAGAATATATTTTATGTCACGCATCGGCCACTTAATTTGAAATAAATCAGAAACTACTGGTCCCTATT
>DATKXE010000189.1:0-10989 GCA_035529195.1 Anaerolineales bacterium | reverse complement strand
GCTTTTTACCGGGGTAATCGTACCCGCGCGCTGCGTGCAAGCGGCTATCGATGAGTATCAGGATAGCGATTACCTGTTTGATGAAGTTCGTGAAGTCATTCAGCAAGCAGAATTGGCTATTGGAACCTTAAACGCTACAATTAGTGATTATCCGCCGCACACGGGTTGTGTCCCCACTTATGTCTTGGTTGGCGGCTCAGAGAATGCGGATGCTCTCGCCCGCGCTGGATTTGACTTGATGAGTGTGGCAACCAATCACATCAAGAACTGTGGATTGAGCAATTGTGGGGATCAGGCCTTTTTCGATACACTGGATAATTTAGGTAGGGTAGGAATTACACCTGTAGGCGCTGGAGACAACCTGCAGAAAGCGATGGAACCCTTTGTGGTTGAGGTCAATGATGTGCGTTTTGGATTTGTTTCATTAGGTCAGCTGGAACCGATCACTTTTGCTACAGCAGATAATCCTGGGATTGCGGTGTTGAATGAGGAAAACTTGAGATCAGCGATCCACTCTGCTAAACAGGTTTCGGATGTGGTGATCGTGATGCCGCATTGGGGTCCAGAGGATGTACCCACACCTAACTGGTCCCAAAGAAACCTGGCACAGCTGGCAGTCGAGGCGGGAGCTGATCTGGTAGTTGGGAATCACACACATGTCATCCAAGCCATTCAAGAGATCAAAGATGTGATGGTTTTCTATGGTCTGGGAAATTTTGTCTTCGATCAAAATTGGGATCTGCACCACCAGCAAGGAGTCATCCTGCTAGCCACGTTCCAGGGAACAGAGTTGGTGGAATATCAACTTATCCCAACCCATGTCGATTTCGATGGGCGAGTCCATATAGCAGGTGATCAGGAAGCTGCTCAGATTTTGGAGCGGATTGCAGATGTGAGCCGCTCTTTGCCTTAGATGTGGAGCAGCTGGTAAAAATCCAAAAATCGAGAGATCGGAAAATAAAAAAATCCGCAGAATTTAGTCTGCGGATTTTTATTATCGGTTAAGCTCGTTTATGGTGTCGGTGAAGGAGTGAGTAAGGAAGGTCTGGGAGTACTGGTTGGAACCGGTGTAGCGATGTTGACCTTGATTACAAGAATTTGCCCTACCAGAATCTCATTGGCATTTTCGATCTCATTTTCTTCCATAATTGATTCGACTGTGCTGAAGAAGCGGACCGCGATCAATTCTAATGTATCTCCTACAGCGATGCGGTACTCGATGGTACCCCGCCACCCTGTTGGGATAGGGGTGGGAGTATCCAACGCGAGATCTGGATTTGGGATCAGCAGCTCGTCTCCAACCCGGATCAAGCTATCCGTCATATTGTTTAACGCCATCAGGATTAGAACGTTTACATCGAATTGTGCGGCGATCGAGTCAAGAGTGTCCCCTTCAACAACGACATAAATAAATGGTCCTGATGCTGTCGGCGTTGCAGAAGCAGTTGGTGTGGTCGTTACCGTTGGGGTATTGGTTGCCGTAGGTGTAGCGGTACCAGTTGCTGTTGGTGTAGCAGTCTCTGTCGCGGTAGGTGTGGGGCTGGCGATGAAAGATAGAGAAGGTCCATCAGAGCCCGTCAACCACAGCACGAGGACCACAATCCCCACGGCGATGAGCACAATCGCAGCGCCTCCGATCAGGAATGGCGTGGTATTCTGGCGCCTTTTCCTGTATGAGTCGATGACATTTTTAGCTGAATCTTTATCACTCATATGAATTCCTTGGTTTAATCTGCTCATGAGCAGGTTTGCTCACCCGATTCTACCCGATTTTTGATGCTCTTGCCACTTAGGCAGCCTGCGATAAAGATTAATCCTTTCTAATGCCAATAAACTCAAATGGCATATCTATAACCTTATTCTGACGAACTTTCGGTGATAAGGAACCAGGATCAAGCTGTATTTTCTGAGAAGTGGAATAAATTATGCTTGTTAGAAGAATTTGTTTATATATAGGGAAGTCTTTTAAGGTAATGCACGCACGATGGTGCAGCCGTAGGGAGATGTTTTGGCTGGCTCGGGTGAAAAACCATTACGAATGGCTTCAACAGCCAGGTACAGGTAATTCAGAGTGGGAGTTGGCTGCCGAAAAGTGACATCATCAAAAGCTCCCTGGTAGCGCAAGAACCCTTTAGTATCCAGTACAAACAGATGCGGTGTGGTGATCGCCCCATACTGGTCAGCAACCTGATGATTGAGATCATGGAGCATCAACGGCAGCTGGCGGGTGTTGACCTGGCTGATAATTAATTCTCGGTTCTCATTTGCGTTGGAAGCGATGGGAAAATATTGAACTGCGGTAGCCCAATCCTGAAGATATTCAATAATTTTCTGGTCACTTCGCTGCGACCAGGGACATTCTGCTGACCAGAAGTTCAGGATTACAATGTGTTCTTGATAATCTTTCAAGGAATGTAAATTCCCGTCCAGGTCCGGGAGAACGAAGCCGGGGGCTTTTTGATCCAACTGCAGCAGGGGTTGGTTGTTCATGATTTGATTATAACTCAGTGAAAGGACGCCAAAACATTTAGAATTGACGTAGAATTAACCCGGGTTCAAGGTGTGGTCGCAAGCATGTTGTACAATTTTATTAGTCGCAAAGAACGATTAGCTGGCCATAGATAATTGCCAATTCAGAAAATGTTAGCTGCACAGCAAACGGGGATCGTATGCGCATAGGGTATCAATGGTGGAGAGCGATGGTAGAATCCGCGCCATGAGACGTTGGCAATTTTGGGCTGGGATCGCCATCAGCTTGCTTTTCCTGTATTTTGCTCTGCGGGGACTGCAGTTTGGAGATGTCTGGGGGACTCTGCAAGAGGCAAATTACTGGTGGTTAATTCCAGGCGTATTAATCTATCTGGTGGCGGTTATAGCCCGCGCCTGGCGCTGGCATTATTTGCTCCGCCCGGTCAAAGATATCCCAACCACCACCCTGTTCCCAATTACCGCCATCGGTTATATGGGTAATAATATCTATCCCGCCCGTGCTGGGGAGGTATTGCGAGCCATTGTGCTTAAGAAATTCGAGGGTGTGCCCATATCTGCCTCCCTGGCGACGATCGTCGTGGAGCGAGTGTTTGATGGGGTCGTCATGTTGGGATTCGTTTTTCTAAATATACCCGAGCTGGCTCGATTAACCTCTTCTTCTGGCTTCATCGGTAATATCCAGACCCTGGCTTTGTGGGGTGCAGGAGCTTTTCTGGGTGTTCTGGCTCTATTCTTATTGGCAGCCGTGTTCCCGGAACGAGCGCTCTGGTTCGTGAAATGGATTTCTAATTATGTGATCCCTTCCAGGTTCAAGGAACAAGTGATCAGCATTGCAGAAAGCTTCTTGGGAGGCCTGGCAGCCTTGCGCTCACCCAAGGATGTCTTGATGATCTTTTTGACCTCAATCGTGATCTGGTTGTTAGAGACGGGGAAATACTGGTTCGTGATGCATGCCTTCCCCATGGAGGTCAGTTTTTTCACCCTGATGCTGATGAACGGTATTGTCAACCTGGCGACCACCATTCCTTCTGCGCCGGGATATGTTGGTACTTTTGATGCACCCGGTATCGCCGTACTGCAAGCCTATGGGATTGATAAAGCCATCGCAGCCGGATACACTCTGGTGCTGCACGTTGCTCTCTGGGTGCCGATCACGGTGCTGGGCGCGTATTACCTGGCCCGGGCTGGGATAAAATGGGACCGCAGCATGGTGGAAGAAGTACGCCTTGAAGATAAATGAAAATTGAGATCAGAATGAGAATTTTTTATGGGCAATAAGAAACACAGCGCGATAATTGGGGCTGGGATCGGGGGAATGGCGGCAGCCTATGATCTGGCCGCGGCAGGGCACCGGGTGACGATCTTCGAAAAGGAAGATCATGTCGGTGGATTAGCCAGCGGGGTCAAAGAACCACATTGGGATTGGTCCGTTGAAAAGTATTATCATCATTGGTTTGCCACGGATGAGCATATACTGGGACTGATTGGTGAATTAGGTTGGAGTGATAAGGTCCGCTTTCCACGTCCGTACACGGTGGTATACCACCAAGGCAAATTCTACCCCTTTGATTCCTACTTGAATGCCTTGCTTTTCCCAGGCTTGGGGTGGGGTCTCAACAAGATCCGTTTTGGATTGGTCGGGTTATATCTGCGCATGACGAACGATTGGAAATCCCTGGAAAAAACCACTGTGGATACCTGGATGCGCAAATGGGCGGGTGAGCATGTCTACCAATCCATGTGGGAACCCCTGGTGGTGGGAAAATTTGGTGAACACTCCCAGGATGTCAATATGGCCTGGATGTGGGCGCGCTTGAAAGCTCGCACCACACGGTTAGGAACCTTCGAAGGCGGCTTTCAAGCCTTCGCGGATCTTATGGCTCAGCGTTTAATTGATTCAGGGGTTGAGATTCACCTTGAGACCGCGGTAACCCAGGTCAAACCTCAAGCAGATGACCGGCTGGAATTAGAGACTGATCATGGTTCGCAAACTTTCGACCAATGCCTGGTTACAGCTTCACCAGCTTTCATGGCGCGCCTGGCACCCACACTGCCGGAAGATTATCTGAGCAGTTTGTTGAACTTGAAGAGTATGGGGGCAGTGGTACTGATTTTATCTTTGAATCAACCGCTCTCAGAGGAGGGATATTACTGGTACAACATTCCCAAATCAGCGGGTTTCCCATTTTTGGCTTTGGTCGAACACACAAATTATGTCTCGGAAAAGAACTTTGGGGGAGACCACATCCTCTATTGCGGAGATTACCTGGACCCGGATCATGAATATTTCGAGATGAGCAAGGAAGAACTGCTGCAGCGATTCCTGCCCCCCTTATCCCGGATCAATTCAAAATTCACTCCAGATTGGGTAATAAAATCCTGGCTCTTCCGCACAAAATATGCTCAGCCCGTCCCCGAAGTAAATCATTCAGCTAACATCCCCGCTATCGAAACGCCGATCTCTGGGCTCTATTTCGCCAGTATGAGCCAGGTATATCCGTGGGACCGGGGGACAAATTTTGCGGTTGAAATAGGACGCAAGGCAGCTCGCCAGATGATTTCGCAGGCAACCTGAAATCTACTTAGCGTAAGAATACCAGCGAAGACATTACGGGATTACTCATGGATTTGGCTTCTTTCAAACTCCTATTCAGTAAGGTTGGGCAAGATGCGCTGGCAGCCTGCCAACAGCTTCAACCTTGCGAGATTGATTACCTGCGTCATTTCCAAAATCTGGAGAAGCAGTTTCCCAGTGGAGTTGCGCAAGCTGCCCTGGAGACCGCGATACTGCGGATTGAAGCGCAGCGGAAATTTCCGAAATCGACCGAGATGTACTTCAGCCGCGAAGCACTTGAACAGGCTACCCCGCACCAGGTTTCGGCGTACCGGAGTGAACGGTACCGGGCTTTCGAAAGCCTGGTGGACCTGGGTTGCTCAATCGGAAGTGATACGCTATATTTAGGTCGAATTGCTCGCACGATCGGTGTTGACATCGATCCCCTGCGCCTGGCAATGGCGCAAGCCAATACCGGAGCCCTGGGATTATCTGATCAGATCGATTTTATCCTCGCCGACCTGAATACTCGCTTACCCTTGCATGAGTCTGAGCGATGCGGTATCTTTTTTGACCCTGGCAGGCGGGCGGGAGGCAGGCGTACTTATTCTGTAAGCGACTACAAGCCTCCACTGTCAATTATCACTGATTGGATGACCAGGTATCCCGCCCTCGGGGTAAAGATCTCTCCAGGAGTCAATAAAATGGAAATCGCATCCTATGATGCAGAGCTTGAATTTGTATCTCTAGGTGGTGAGCTGAAGGAGGCACTTCTCTGGTTTGGTCCACTGAAGACTGTAAAACGGAGAGCAACGATCTTACCCGGCCCCCATTCATTATCCAGCGAGGATTGGCATGACCCATTGCCTTTGAATGAGCCTCAGGAATATCTCTATGAACCTGATGCAGCAGTTCTGAGAGCTGGTTTGGTCGCCAAGCTCGGGGACCAGTTGGGGGCTTTTCAACTTGACCCCGATATTGCATACCTGACTGGAGATATGGAAATCCCCAACCCCTATTCCAGGGTTTGGGTAGTTGAAGATTGGTTTGCCTTCAGTGTCAAACGTTTACGGGAATATCTGCGGGCACGAAATGTCGGGGAAATCACCGTTAAGAAGCGCGGATCACCTCTCCAACCAGAGGAATTGATCCACATGCTGCGCCTGCAGGGTAAGAATCAGAGGGTGGTATTTCTGACACATTTAGATGGCAGCCCAATCATAATCGTTTGCTATCCGCCCCCAATAGCCAGGTAATTACCGGGTTTCAATCAAATTCCGATGAGAATAGAGGTAGATGTCCCAGGGAGATAATATGCGACCAGCGTTCCTGGTCGCCCTCGGTAAGGATAGCGGCTTCGGCTGCGATCGTTCCGTTGGCTTTCAGAATGATTTGTTTAATTCCTTCCAACGTTGACCCGGTGCTGATCACATCATCCAGTACAACAACCTTTTTCCCCGCCAGCAGGTTACGGTCTTTCTCGTCCAGGTAAAGTGATTGAGGTTTCCCGGTAGTGATGGACAGCGTTTCGGCGTGAATAGTGTCTCCCATATATGGGCGGTAAACCTTGCGCAATACAATGTAAGGTTTGCTGGCCTCCAGTGATAAGGCGTGAGCCAGGGGGATGGATTTTGCCTCTGCAGTGACCAGGACATCGTAATTCGTGCCATCCAAATTCTGTGCTATGGCTTTGGCACATGCCTGGACCAGCTCGGTATCGCCCAGGATATTCAAGACCGCAATGCGCAAACCAGGTTGAACTTCAAACAAAGGTAATTCCCTGTAAATACCAGCGATTTCCATTGGGTACGTTGTTCGGTCCGAAGACATGGTCATCATCTCCTGAGTTTCAAAATTATTCCTGCCGGGAAAGTTTTTGGGTGCACCTTAAAGATCAGGAATCGTCTCCACCAAGGCAACCTGGATGAGTCCGCTGTACTGGAAACATCACCAATTATAGCCCTATTTATAATTGAGATCCTTAAATGGATTTTAACTGCTTGAGAGAGGTTTGGTAATTTCGTCGCTGGAGCGAGTGGAGAGAATCGACCCCTACCGAATCACCTGACCAAATGTTTAATGAAGTGGTTGTGCAACCAACTGAACAATAGAAGCATAGTTCTGGGTGAGGGATTTAGAAATACTGATACTCCACTCCAGATGAAATCCTTGCGTTAAAGGAGGCTTGGTCAAGATCTTCCTTGATTTCACCCATGCGATTATTTATGTACTTTTCCAGCTGGCGAGCCTGTTCCAATTTGGGATACAGGCGGATACCCAGACGCACGATCAGCCTGGAGACCTTATGCTGGTAATGAATTGCACCACCCAGTTTTTCCCACTTGCAGTTCGGTGAGATTTGGAAATCGACGCAGACGCTGCAATTTGTGTGAAAATTAATTTCGGATTCTGCGGATATACCCACCAGCAATCCCATCCCACTGGTAGAAACATCGAGCAGCTCTGCCCGAAATCTATCCTCTTTATATCGCATGGTTGCATAAGTTGGTTTTTTTGTCTTGACCCTCTCGTGAAGGCGTTCTTTCCATTCTCCTTCAACGTAGGAGAAATCAGACAAAGAAAACATCCCGTTTCGATGAGACAGATCTCTGACCCGTGCCTTGACAGGCTTAGATAGGCAGTAACTGTGCAGGTGGACAACGCCCTCCAAACCGGCACAGGTGCAAGGATCTTGAGCCATAAAGACGGCGCGCTGTTGGTCGATCGCAACTGGTTTTATCTCTTGCCTGAGGACCATTCCCTGGTATGAGCTGGTTACTACCAGGGAGGAATTATGCTCATCCTGGCAATCGAACAGGGCTTGGATTTCATCTTGCGGTGAGGTTGGTTGTGGGATCATTTTACATCCCTCCTGCTAATCCCCCGGACTATAAAAGAATTGATTTGATTTGTTCGCTGCTTAGATAGGATCTAGCGCAAGCTTGTTATGGTTCTCCACGAATATGGAGTGAGCAGGACTCAAGAGGTTGCAATAGTCATGCCATATCTGCATGATTCTGACTTATCTAGGATATATAATATGAAGAACTCCTCGCTGATTTGTAAGGGGTGTGCGTACATCCAATCGAACTTTGGCGCTCTCATCAACATGTTTTTTTCTCCCGGGTAAGAATCACTTTCCCGGCAAAAGTATTCGGTCAAAGGAAAGGAGCGGCCCACTAATTCACCCAAATGCGAAGTATCTGGTCTGTCAATATTAGCGGTGGATTACAAAGGTAAATGAAGCTCACAAAATTAGCTGCAATATTTTTTAGCATACTAATTCTGGTTGGCTGCGGCCTTAATCCTGAAACCGATAACAGGTATCCTCTTTCTGAAGTGGGAGAATCCGGCAAGGGACCGTTCCAGGAAACTGAAGCCTCCAGATCGGACTGGTACCGGGTTTCTTTCACCGCTCCTGATTCACCCCAGGCGAGCACGTTGCGCGGTGGTCCGGATGCCCACCTGGCAGAGGCGATCCACCAGGCGCGACTGAGCGAGGACATCGCCATGGACAGCCTGGATTTGTGGAGTCTGCGGGATGCCCTACTGGCCGCCCACCGCAGGGGGATAGCAGTGAGGGTGGTCATTGAGGGTGAAGGATTGGAATCAGCAGAAGCTCAGGAGCATCAGGAGAATGGCATTCAGGTGGTTGATGACCGCCAGGAGGGGTAATAAATTCGCCGTAATCGACCGGCTGGAGGTCTGGAGCGGATCGATGAACTTCACCCTGAACGGTGCATACCGCAGCGATAACAACCTGATCCGCATCCGTTCAGCGGATATTGCTAAGGACTACCTGGTTGAATTCGAAGAGATGTTCCTTGACCATCAATTCGGCCCTGATTCGCCTGCCAATACACCGCTGTCCAAGGTGAATGTGGACGGAGTGCCAGTAGAGGTCTACTTCTCTCCAGATGACGGCACAATGGAAAGAGTAATCGAACTGGTCCAGAGCGCTGAAGATAGTGTGCTTTTCATGGCATATTTGTTCACCGATGACGATCTCGCTCTGGCGATGGTAGAGGCACAGATTTCCGGGATCGAAGTTGCGGGCGTGATGGACAAGGCCCAGGCCCTTGGCAATACAGGTGGGGAGTACCAGAATCTGTTGGAGAGCGGAATCGATGTGCGCCTGGATGGGAATGCGAAGAGCATGCACCATAAGGTGATCATTATCGATGGGCAGATCGTGGTTACGGGTTCTTATAACTTCAGCAAGAGCGCCAAAACCCGCAATGACGAGAACACCCTGATCCTGCACAGCCCGGAGATCGCTGAGCTATACATAAAAGAATTCGATCGCGTTTGGGAAATAGCGGAAAAATAAAATTCTGAAAAATATCGGATCAGTGTTGCAGAAATTGATCACACCAAGGTTTTTCTTCCTGGTTTTCGTTTGGCTCAATCTTGTAATTCCCAGATTTCTCATCCACTGTCAATCCTTTCCCTTTGATGACCTGTCCTCCCTGGATGGTACGTCACCCTTTACGCTGAGATTGGCAATATTATGTCTGGCTGCAATATCGATTCCACCAGCGTTGTCGCTTATAACCTGGTTAAGTGTTATCTGCATCGGCCAGGTCTGTATTTTTGTGCTATAAATAAGAACTAACAGGTGTCAATACCCCTGCAAAACAGCAAGGGCGATGTAAATAAAACGAAAGCAATTCCAACCAATAACGATAAAAGGGCGCGCTAATGGCAGATAAAACGCAAAGACCGGGCAAAGTCGCAGTTATTCTTAATGTCTCAGGGATGACCCTCAGAAACTATATTAGAGAGTTTGATCAATTCCTATCCCCCCAGGCCATCAGCAAAACCGGCAGAAGGTTTACAGATCGGGATGTCCGCACTTTACAACTGGCCACATCTATTCTCCGCGAGGGATATACCTATGATCAGGTTAGAGAACAACTGGCAAACCGGCCGGTAGAAAATAAGGCTATTGACGATCTGCCACCATACGAAGAATCCCTAACTGACGATCCCCCATCCTCAACCCTGCAAGTTTACGAGCAATTTTTCAAACCCGTGATCGCTGCGAAAAACGAAACCATACGGGCAAAAGAGGAGCACATTGAAGAGCTGCAAAAAGAAATTAAATGGCTGCGGCTGCCCTGGTACAAAAAGTTTTTCAGAGACCCGCCTGAGTAACCATTGATCTCAGCATGGCGTAAGGATGGTTGCATCAGGGATAATATGATAAAAGTCACAATGGCAGGAATGTGAGCGCGGGTTAGATTGGATCCCCCTTGCCCCTTTTTGCTTATGGAAATGGCTGTTCTCGAAATTGGTCTATTCTTCAATTTGCCGCTTGAAATACAGGTGCTTGTCAAAATAGAGAGTGACAATGACCGAATGGTCCTTCCCCAATCAACAGGATTCGGTTCGATCAAAGCAATATCTCGCGCCATGACATCAAAAGCGTCTTGCAGCGCCTCCTCTGGTGTGATGGATTTCTTTTTCAATGTTTCGTTTACCTTCATTGCCAGGTCATCAGGTAAAGACCAGCCCGGGGGAGTTTCATATTTGCTCATGGCTTCAGTCCAAGCACCACCCCAATTTTAGCAATTCACCAAGGGGCTATTTTGTTGATAACCCTTGGGTTAAAATCCGTAAAGTCGGGGGATGGTCCCGTTTTGGGGCGCGCCCCATGCGCTAAGTCTGGCGGCAAACAGGGCATCCAGAACACCAATTATTGGTGTATTCAATAAAGGGATAAAGATCCTATCTGTGATCAAAAAAATCCCGCAATCTATCATTGTTGAGGTTATAATCCATGTAGGCTGCTATGCTGATACCTCAGCATCTCGGCTTAGAATAGGGTGAGAGTCCACTCTCTTGCCCTATTCGCTTTTGTTGTGACTAATTACAAGACAATCTCAACATTGGCAAATGATATCGGATCGCTGCCCAATGAACTTCGCCCTGAAAGTCGGGTA
>DATKXE010000188.1:0-2872 GCA_035529195.1 Anaerolineales bacterium | reverse complement strand
CTTGATCTCGTTGGAATACCATACTAGGTGGAGAGCATCATTTTCTGCGAGTGACATAGTCGGTCGGCTGTTGCATGGGGGAAAATCGATCAGATCTACCAGATCCGTCTCTGGATTCTTTATGCGAACCTGGCTGTCACTATCACACCACGTGTAGTAAGTACCACCTTTTGGAAGGGTAAATACATTTGGTGTTTTCCCGCTCCCTAAAGATTGAGGGGAACTCCATTGTTGACCGATATAATCCATCTGATAAACAGTTTCTGATCCAGTTTCTAGAACGGAAAACACTGTACTGAAAGAGCCATCTTGTCCCCCGCTTAGCCTGGGTTGGAATTGGTCAAGTGCACTTGCGCTAATCTTCGGGCCATCATGGCAACCTGTAGGCGATGCCGGAGGAGCTTGATCCGATTCCCAGGTTGAATAAAACAAGATATTGTCAGAATTACTCCACACAACCATAATGGAATTATCATCAGCAACCGATATCACAGGCCAGTCATGTGTGGGACTGATATCAGCAGCATCAATTCCCTTGCAACTTGGACCAATCTGGCTTGAAAGCTCAGCGGGCTCTCCGCATATCTCTCCCTCACAACTGCGGTAAAGGATACTGGAAGAATCATCATGAAGCTCGGTCCAAACAATATGGTTTCTACTATTCTCATCTGTCGAAACCTCAGGATGGATTGCATTAAAATCCGAATTAATCGAAATCTGGAGTGGATCGCCCCATCGATTCTCACCACTATCTAACTCTGCTCGATTAGATAAATAAATCGCTGATATTCCATCATGATCTCCCATCCATACTGCTGCTGCTGCTCCATTCATCGATGCCGAGGCGTTATATGCAGTGCCATCATTGGGTGCAAGCTGGCGTGAGATAACTTCATCTTTCTTCCAGTGGACACCAGTTGTGTCAATTTCTATTTGAGATGACAGTGAACCCGGGTTTATGGTGAGAAATTTGACCAGCTGCCGGTAGTTGGATATTAAGAAGAACGCAATCAGTAGAGCTGCTATGACCCCAGCCACTTTAACCCAACGAGCTGGCTCATCAGGCACATTGTCCATCCGCCAATGGGTGACCCATTCGTACACCCAACCTATGAACAGACCTCCAATACCAAAGAAAACAAAAGTAAGGATGGGAAGTAAGATGGTGAAATTCGGTAAAGGCTCTCCAAGAGAAGCAGGATAATATGCAGTCCGTATGCCATAACCTACCGCAGCTCCACCCAATCCAAAGCCCGCAATCGATGCCAATAAAATTCGCCATGCCTGACGCCAGCCAACCGTTGAGAAACCTAATATCAATCCAATAATAATTCCAAAAATGACACCGTAAATTCCGAAAACAAGCACTTGTCCAGTAGGATCTCGATCCAACCCGTTATTATACAAAGCAAGTATTGCTGTAAATAGAATCAAAGGGATGATCAGCAACGCTTCAGTCAAACCTGTAGCAATCGCCGTTCTCCATATATATTTCCTTCTTGCATAGATCGGATCGATGATACTTAGAACATAACCTCCAATTGCACCCCCTATCCCGGTGGTCAATCCTACCCCGAGAATTATCACCACGATTGCGGTCAATAACAAAACAAAGCTTTGCCCTTCAGGAATCAAATCCGATGGCCAATTCAACAATTCGCTGCGGATCAAAAGATATAAGGCAAAATTGCCAATAACTCCCCCAACCCCAAAACCCAATCCCGATATTAATATACTCTTCCAAAAATTTGTTTCTTTACGTTCCATTTTTCCTCATTCTTCCCAATCAATCGTCAGACTACCATTATTACCAGAACCGATTGCTGAATTTGACGTAATCATATTCCTAAATTCGCGTTATATTCATGGGATCATTGATCTTATTGGTGAATTATTATAGTGCAGTCGCTTGCATGAGTAAATGCTTACCGTTGCGTCGAATTGGCATTAGGAAATCGAATTTGTTGAAAGCTAAACAATACTGCAGGTCTTTCAGAGGATAATTTTGTAATTCTGGGTCAAGGAAGAAGCGACCAGGTGTTGAATCCCTGACTCGCTGCAGATACGGTTCTGGATCTACTTCATTTCGAGATAATTTTGCTTCGATAAAATCCGCACATGCTTGATCCTCTTCTCCCCAACCACCCGGACGCAATCCGGTAATTACAAAGGTTACCTCAGGGGGTAATAAGCGTTTAATATATTCAGCGGTTGCCCCTATATTGCAAAATCCAGCAGCCAATAATATATTCGCTTGTTGGCTGCGCACTGCCCCTTGTGTTCCCGAGGTAGTCCTTTGAATTAGATGATTACCTTTTAGGTTTATTCCATCAAATTGGGGAGGTGAATTCCCGAAATCAAATCCATCAACCGGAAGTCCATCCACTTCTCCCATAATCATCGAATGATTGATTTTCTCATTCCAGATAAAAGCTTCTTCGACGGTGCTGACCAAGTAAATGCCCTCAGCCCCTGCTGCGAAGGCATAAGCAGCGGTTGAGAAAGCTCGGAGCACATCAATTACAATCACTAATCCAGACGCGGCATCACAGTTTTTCAGGGAAACGTGATGAAATTTCAATATTCTCTCCCAGGTTAAAAAAAATAAATCAGGATGATGAATTCAGTTGATTATACCTCTCAATCATACAAATTTCCCAACCTCAGAAACAACTTCTAGAGGTCCCAATCTCCCTGGTCGCAACAACGGCAGATGATTATCACAACCTGTTACACAAAAAAATACGGAGGGTCTGAAGATTGCACATCACACTTTTTCTGGGTTATATTCCAGTAAACAAAAAAGCGACTGCCACATTTGATTGGCAGCCGCATTGGTATCCGATAATTTTATTCTAAAAACTAAATGCCA
>DATKXE010000187.1:0-2604 GCA_035529195.1 Anaerolineales bacterium | reverse complement strand
TCGATATGGGCTCGTGCCCTGTAGCCCATCTGGCGAATGGCAGCAGCTAACTGCACCGCCACCCGCCCCGCCTCCACATATTCTTTTGCCGTTTCCATCGCTCCCGGCGGCTGTGGATTGGCAGCCACCATTGCGTGATCCATCTCAACCGTGAATGCAATCGCAAATTCGTGCTCAACAGGAATCTCGGCTCCATAGATACCTTGTCCCCGTCCAATGTGCGAATATACATGGTATGGATGCAGCTCGGTAACTCCAACATCCAGTGCACCATAAAATCCAGCCAAACCTTTGATATAGCCAGTCATCTTATCAATGGGTAGGGTTATTTTCCTCTCAGCTGGTGTTCCTGCGACCATCTCCCCCATCACTTCCGTCAGGGTGAAACTGGCTTCCGGTGAGGCAAACAAAAATTCATTTGCCAGCTTGGCATCTGGCGAGAGCAACCCTGGTTTCGACCGGGTATTATCATCAATCTTTTGATTTTCCGGTCGCATTTCATAATAAGCCTGGTAATTCGGGCTTCCGGGTTTAAGACGAGCCCGGGCGAACATAACGTCTCGTTCATCGAAGCGTTTACCGGGGATATCATTTCCCTTTTGAATTCTTCCAATCGGCAACACGGAAAGCAACAACAATACAAACAAACCAATCCCTAACAGGAGCAGCATAAGAGCTTTGAGATCACCGCTAAGCATTGTCATCAAGATGAATATACCTGTCCCTGCGACAGTAATCAGAGCGCTGATCCACATAGCCCTTTTTTCTTTTTCCAAATATGAGGTAACTGAAAATATGCAGAAAACAACAAATATCACCAGGGCGAACGTGTAAAAAACGAGATCCATTTTCTCTCCCAATAAGTACAGACCGCTTAAGATGTCCAATTAACTCGAGGCTTCGGTCAGCGTCTGGTAAATACGCTCCAGTCCCTCGTTTACGTAATCCTCAGCCAAACCGTAGCTGATCCGCAGGTGCTGATCCAGACCAAAATGATCACCAGGCACAACCAGTGTGCTCTGCTCCTCGATCAAACGTTTTACGAGTTCGCTCGAGTTGACACTGCGGTTGTAACGCACAAACGCGATTGCAGCAGCCTGGGGGGGCACATGGCTGAAAAGATCGCTCCGTTCCTGGCACCACCTCGCAAAATTATCGTACCCCCTGCGTACATAATCTCGTGTGCGGCTTATGATGCGCGGCTGGACTGCGGAAGATAATGCATAAGCGGCCAATGTGTTTCCCAGCATCGTAGCACTGATGGTCACATAATCCTGGCGGGCCCAGATTTCATCCGCCATATTTCCAGGCGCGACTGCCCACCCAATCCTCAACCCGGGCAGCGCATAAGCTTTCGACAGACTGCCGATCGCAAAAACCCGCTCATAATCCCCCCACATCGAAGGGGTAATTTCATCACCAGAATGTTCTGCACCTGCATACACCTCGTCTGCCAGGATCCATGCTCCCACCCGATCGGCTGCAGCAACGATCGCTTCACGTTCTTCAGCAGACAAAATATGACCGGTGGGATTGTTGGGATTGCAAATGGCGATCATGCGGGTTTTATCAGAGATGGATCGGTTAAGCTCATCGATATCCACACTCCAGCCAAGTTCTTCCTTCAAGGAAAATGTTTTTACATTTAACTGCAGGTTCTTCGCCGCTCCCCATATTTGCATATAGTTGGGCAGCATAACAAGCAGCTCATCGCCCGGATCCATGATGGTCAACAACGTGGTGAAGTTTGCTTGAGCCGCGCCGGTGGTCACAACCACCTGTTCAGCATTCGCCCTTGGATATAAACGGGCAATTTGTTCACGCAGTTCAATTAGTCCATTGGTTTGCGGATAATTCAGTTCGGTGGAAAGGAATTGCTCGATCAATTGCTCATCCCCGGCGAAAAGCTCCAGGGTTGTCATGGGGTGCACTCCGCTCTCCGAAAGATTATATTCAACCTGGTTTTCCCAGATCGACATCTCGCGTTCCAGCATGAAGGGATGGAAATTCTCTCTCATTATTGAAGCCTCCTGTCGTCGCTCCTAGATGATATTAAACCTTGAAATTCGCTCTGCAATCTCATTGCAATATTCACTGAAGAACATACACCGGGTTAAGCCATTGGCAACCACGGCATCAGATGGAAAATCCCAATCCCTTGGATTGCGCTTCACGGTAGGCTAAGCGGGCTATTTGCGTATCCTGCACTCCCACGCCGGTTAGGTCACAGATGGTGATCTGATCATCATCCTGGCGGCCTAGTTTGCTGCCCGAGGTTAATTCTCCCAGCTCAATCACCTGACCTTCATTGGTGATAATGCCTGCCTCCTTGGCATGATGCAGCTCTCCCAATCTGAACGCCTGTGACTTCCGGTCGCAGACCACCAAGTCAGCTCGAGCGAACACATCTGGAAATAATTCTTGCTTGTGCTCGGAATCTGAGCCCATGCAGGTAATGTGTAATCCCGGATGAAGCCAATCAGCTTGCAGGTAAGGTTGCTGCGAGGGAGTCGCTGTCACCAGGAT
Source organism: Anaerolineales bacterium (assembly GCA_035529195.1). Classification (GTDB taxonomy): domain Bacteria; phylum Chloroflexota; class Anaerolineae; order Anaerolineales; family UBA4823; genus PFL25. The sequence continues at coordinate 78 of DATKXE010000187.1, read as the reverse complement.
CTCGCTCTCACGCACGACCGTTTCAGCATCCTTCGCCTGGATTACCTCCACTCCGAGCTGATCTGCCATTTCTCGGGC
>DATKXE010000186.1:0-4828 GCA_035529195.1 Anaerolineales bacterium | reverse complement strand
CACCCATCATCAGCATAGAGCGCAGCGGCATTTCGCACACCATGGCCTCCATTAAAAAGGCTGTGGGGGTATCTTCTTGTCCCACGATCATTTTTGCGATCTGGCTTTCCATGAAACGATACAGCTGGCGCCCAATGAATGATGCGCTCATATCACCAACCGGCGTGTTGAGGGTGAATTCCCCTCTAGCAGGTCCTTGATTTTCGGGAACCGGTTTTCCAAGCAGCGAGGCGAAGTCTTGCTGGCTGACTGGAGTGCCTTTGGGGAAGCTGTAGTACACCTGCAGCTGGTCACGATTAATTTTGGGGGCAGCTGGTTGGGTTGAGGCTACTTCCAGGCAGGCTTTCAGACGGATATCACGAGATGAGGCTCCGACCAATATCTCGAAAGTGCCAGCTTCAACATACCAATCTTTTATTTGGGTGTTGTAGTAACTGAAAGCGCGCTGGTTAAGTTCGATGGTAACCTCGGTTTCTTCACCGGGCTGCAGCGCCACTTTGACAAACCCTTTTAGTTCTTTGTCAGGATGGAAGGCACTGGATTCAACCGCGCGCACGTAGAACTGAATAATCTCTTTTCCGGCAACTGTTCCGGTGTTCTTCACTTTCAGGGTGGCGGTGAGCGGATCGCGAGCAGCTATTCTGGTTTGGCTTAATTGCAGATCCCGGTATTCGAAAGTGGTATAGCTCAGCCCGTGTCCAAAGGGGAAAAGCACATCCTGCTGGACCGTATCATAATAACGGTAGCCAACATAGATGCTCTCCCGGTATTCCACTATGCTGGGACCCATCGGAAAATAATGAGAGGAGGGGTTATCTTCCAGTTTGACGGGGAAAGTTTCGGCCAGCTTTCCACTGGGATTAACGCAACCTACCAGGATCTCGGCGATGGCGCCGGCACCAGCTTGTCCACCCAGGTAGCCCTCCAAAATTGCGCAGACATCATCTACCCAGGGCATCTCCACCGGTGATCCGTTGCTCAGCACGACGATGATCTTTTCGTGAACCTGGGTTAGTCTTTGAATCAAGGCGTCATGCCCTGCTGGCATTTTCATGTGCTCACGGTCCAAACCTTCAACCTCGTGATAATCGGTCAGGCCCGCACAAATCACGACCACATCGGCAGACTGAGCCGCTTCGACAGCTTCCTGGATCAGGGCTTCATCGGGATGGTCACCTCGCTCGGTGTATCCAGGAGCGTATTCCAGGTTTTCAGCGCCGATGAGTTTTGTTAACTCATCATGCAGGTTGTCCAATTGGGTGGGGTTCATCAACGAGCTGCCTGCCCCCTGGTAGCGAGGTTTTTTGGCAAATTGACCGATCAAGGCGATTTTGGCATTTTCCTGCAGCGGCAGGATCGCAGCATCATTCTTGAGCAGCACCGCACCTTCTCCGGCCACACGTCGCGCCAGGTCGTGGTGGATTTGGCGGTCGTAAGTAAAATCTTCAGAATGCGTCTCTTCAACCTGGAAGATCAATGTCAAAATGCGTTCAACCGCGCCGTCTAATACGGCTTCCTCTAATTGTCCGGACTGAACGGCAGCGACAATCAAGGCATCGTTGCCGTTGGGTGCACCGGGCATTTCGAGTTCGATACCGGCTTTTAAGCCAGCCACGCGATCATTCATCGCGCCCCAATCCGTGACCACCAAACCCTGATGACCCCATTCACTTTTAAGGATATCGGTCATCAGGGTTTCGTTTTCGGCGCAGTAGGTGCCGTCGACCTTGTTATAAGCGCACATCACCGTCCAGGGCTGGGCTTCTTTGACCGCGATTTCGTAGCCGGTCAGGTAGATCTCTCGCAGCGCGCGTTCGTCCACGATCGCATCAATCGTCATGCGCCGGTATTCCTGGTTGTTGACCGCATAATGCTTCAGCGAGGTACCGATCCCCTGGCTCTGCACCCCGTTGATGTGGCTTTTCGCCATCTCGCCGGTCAGGTATGGGTCCTCGGAGAAGTATTCAAAATTGCGACCACACAAGGGTGAGCGTTTGATGTTCGCACCCGGTCCCAGAATTACGCCGACTTTTTCCTCCCGGCACTCTTCTCCCAGAGCCTGGCCTACTTCGTACACCAGCTCCCGGTTCCAGGAGGCAGCCAGCGCTGAAGCCGTTGGGAAACAGGTGGCTGGAACACTGTCATTGAGACCAACGTGATCGCTGCTGCCAGCCTGCTTGCGCAGCCCATGGGGACCATCGGTAACTATGATCGAGGGGATTCCCAGGCGTTCGATCCCTTTCAGGTGCCAGAAATCCAGCCCGGAACAAAGCGAGGCTTTCTCTTCCAATGACATTTGCGAGATGAGTTTGATGATATCTTTCATGGATATGCCTTTTGGTGGTTGGATGTTCTACTATTGTTGGCCTAGATTGCAGAGCATTTCTCCGAGATTTATTGAGTTCCATTTTACAATCGAATTCTCAGATATTTCAAACCGAATCAAAGGATAGTTCTACTGGGATGGAGAGCGATTTTCTTAATTTGGATGCTCTTGATGGGAGTCCCGTAGGCAACGGAAAAGTTGTCAAGATGCTAGGTGGCTCTCTGCTGGCGCAGTCACTGGATTGTGCAGCCGACGGGAGATGTCAAATGCGACCAGAATGATGATCACACTGGCGACCAGGGCTACAAACAGGGGTGTGCTCAGCCCTACGCCCAATAGCTGGTTTTTTTATCCGCCATCCATAAGGGGTATATTATTAAATTGATTTATCTACAATCGCTGGTTATTTTTTCCTGCGCCTGCTGCGCCTTGTTTTTGGGATTTCACCTGTGGCTTCCTCACTGGTCTCCGCTTCAGAATTATCTTCTCGAGTGAGGATGCCCATCACTTCATCCGCGTAGCGTCCTTGCTTCAGCAAAGCCGCCATCAGGCGCATGGGGTGGTCAACATGGGTAAAGAAAGCCTTGTAACCGGCACACAAATAGTTCAAACCGTCCTCACCGTCAGGGGTCTGGATAAAGCGGTTGCGCGGGCAGCCGCCGTTGCAGGCAAAGCGCACCGGGCACTCGACACAGTATTTCGGCAGCGTGTCGCGCTTATCGTTGCCGAACTTGCGCTGCTGGTCCGAAGCCACCATATCCAGCATGTGCTCGTCCTTGATATTTCCCAGCAAGTATTTAGGCTCGACAAAATGGTCGCAGGAATACAGGTCCCCGTTATGTTCCAGCGCGAGGGCGTCGCCGCAAGTCGAACGGTGGATGCATAGTGATGCCCCCCGTCCGACCCAGGAACCGAGGGCTGATTCAAAGGATTGGATATATACTTTGCCCACATCATTGCGCACCCATTCATCGTAGATAGCAATCTGGAATTGGCCCCACTGCTCTGCTTTCACCGAGCGATGCGTGACCAGATTGCCTTCCAGGGTATACAGTAGGCGCTTGGAACTCTTGGCAACCGGTAAATTTGCCAGCTCGACTGAGGATGGCAAATTTTGATCGCCCCAGCCGCGGTTGGCGATCGGCAGCAGCTCTGGCGTGGCGCGCTCAATGATTGGGATGAACTGGATGAAATCGGTTTTGACTTCGTCGCGGAAGAAGCGGTACACCTCTAATGGATGATCGCCATTACCGGCGTGCACCGTGCACAGGATATTGAATTCGACGTTATACTGCTGCAGCTTGCGTGCCGCGGCCATTACTTTATCATAGGTCCCATCACCGCTTTTATCGACCCGGTAGGTGTCATGCATATGCTTCGGGCCGTCCAAGGAAAGCCCAACCAGGAAGTTATTTCGCTTGAAGAACTGGCACCATTTGTCGTCTATTTTGGTGCCGTTGGTCTGGATGGTGTGCTCGATCTGCATGCCAGGTCGGGTGTATTTCTTCACCAACTCCATGGCCTGCTCAAAGAATTCCAGCCCCATCAAGGTCGGTTCACCGCCCTGCCAGGCGATGGTCACCTGTGGTGCTTGCTGGGATTCGATGATCTGCTTGATGTAAGCCTCGAGTACATCATCCTTCATTCGAAAGGGGCTGCCGGGATAGAGTGCCTCCTTGGACAGGAAAAAGCAGTACTCGCAGTCCAGGTTGCAGATCGCCCCGGTGGGTTTGGCCATCACGTGGAAGTATGCCGGGGCGTTCTCCGGGCGGGTTTCCGGCATGGTCAGGGGTTCGAAAGGTGTATTCGTTATCATGTAATCAACTCTGATATCCCTTTGAATAGAAAGAATAGACCGAAACCGGTGAAAATCACGATCACCACCGGTCTAAAATTGTGCATGATCCAGTTGAAAAACGTATCGAGTATGGCGCCTGAGCGCCTGGGCATGAGCAGGTGAATCCCGATAATGAGCAAATAAAATACCTGGATCAAAACGGAAAATATGAAGTAGTTTACCAGACTTTGGATCGGGTTCAGATTGGCAGTGAAGATCACGGCCACTGCAGTTAACACGAAAACCCACTGCTTGGGGCTGACCATGATCCAGGCAAAAGTGGTTGTGAAGAGCACCCGCGGGGTGATTATAACAAAAGACCAGATGCTGAAGCGATCATTGAATTGAAAATCACCTGGAGCCGCAGCGGTGAGAATTCACTCATGTGAACCAACCTGACCATCCAAACCAGGTTGAGCTAGATCGCTTCCAGCAGTCCACTATGGTAGTGATCAAACAGCTTGTTGGTAGCCGTTTGCTAATTGCTCCAGCAGCTGGATGCGCACATCTTCTGGGATAAAGGTCGCTTTCAGCGCATTCCGGTTGCAGCGGTAAAAATCTTCCTTTTCCCAGCCAAAGGTTCTGTGCAGCTTTTCGTACTCTTCATTCAAGGTGATATTCGAAATGGTGTGGGTATCAGTATTTACCCCAACGGATATGCCAGC
>DATKXE010000185.1:0-7939 GCA_035529195.1 Anaerolineales bacterium | reverse complement strand
CTCTCATTAGCTGCCAACAATTGCTGATCTTCTGCCGCGGATGTCAATTTGGGGACGTCAGCCATGACCGAATACCCGAATGAGGCCAAAATTAAACTGCTGACGATCGCCCCCGGCAAGATGAATTGGCGAACATTATACATTGGATTCTCCTCTGAAATTATGGGTTCTAGTTTGACAAACGATGATCAAAGTCGTAAAATAGCACATTCGTTCTATTTAAGAAATCTTTTGAGCAGCAAGGAATTGCCTCTTGACAAAACAGAACATATGTTCTATATTATACATCATAATACCCTGATGATCAAGACCCATTCGTGATCTTGGCGCAAATGCCAAAATCAACCAGGAGATTAACCAGATTTACAAACCCAAGCGTTATGATTTGAGGAGGTACAAAATGAACTTATCAATAGCTCGCAACCAGAAATTTAATGCAGCCTTCAGTCGTTTCAGCTTCAGACGTGGATTTGCCTTCGGGCTGATCATCATCAGTGCCCTGCTGGCGTTTGAAATATTTAATTACAGCACTACTGAATTTGCGCTGTCAGATTTACTCGGGGATTTGGACTTTGCAGGGGTCAGCTGGGCGACTATCCTGGCCCTGGCATTTTGTGGCATTGATTTCGCAGGAATTGCCCGATTATTCACGCCGGAAGAGGGGGCGGGTGAGCTGCATGAGGTGTGGTATTTATTTGGTGCCTGGCTGCTGGCAGCAACCATGAATGCCATGCTCACCTGGTGGGGAGTTTCACTTGCCCTGCTGAATCATGAAAGCCTGGGTAATGCCGTTGTGGATAGAGAAACTTTACTAAAGGTTGTGCCTCTATTCGTCGCTATCCTGGTCTGGTTGATCCGGGTGCTGATTATCGGAACATTTTCAGTGGCCGGTGACCGCTTGTTCAGCCAGACAGAACAGTACAGGCCCACGAATGGGTCTGCCAGATCACACCAAACCATGACGGGTGCCGCACCGGTACAGGCAAGAAAACCCGCTACACGCTCAGCTTATAAACCAACACCCCAACCAGAACAGTCCTACGCACGACCGGAACCTACTTATCACCCACTCTCGATGAGCGCCACTGGGAGGAACAAGGGTAATCACGGCAGCAGCTAACTTATTCCCAAAGGAATGCCAGATTGGTTTTGATCTGCATGAAACAAAAGAACCCCCATCAGGAGATGATCTGACTGGGGGTTCTCGATAATTCAGTTGAAGAGTTAGATTTTATTTCGCCTGGCAATCGCCTTCTGCAAGCGGCAACCAAACACAAAAGGTTGTTCCCTTTCCCTCTTCTGATTCAACCTCAATGCTGCCCGCATGATTGCGAACAATCCAATAAGCAATTGATAGACCCAGACCAAATCCTTTTCCATCTCGAGAACGAGTACGTGATTTTTCTCCCCGGTAGAAGCGTTCGAATACATGAGGCAGGTCTTCGCTAGATATTCCCTGACCGGTATCGTGAATGGTCAATTGGGATCGATTACCCACTTTCCCCAATCCAAGTGTTACCGTACCTCCCTCAGGGGTGTAGTTGATCGCGTTGGCTACCAGATTCATGAGGACCTGCTTCAGCCGGTCTTGATCTCCGCAAATCAGCACCTGATCGATATCACCCAGGCGCAGCTGCACCTTGTCCCTTGCCAAGACATTCATTTGATTGAGCACTTCGAGCAGGAGGGTGTCTAACTCAACCAGACGATTGTCGAGCGGGAGCTTTCCTGATTCGGCTTGTGCAAGCAAGAGCAGATCACCGACCATGCGAGTCAAACGATCCACTTCGTTTTCAATGCTGGATAACGATTCTTCATCGACTTCACCGAAACGCTGCATGAGATCAATATTACCTTTGATCACTGTGAGAGGAGTACGCAGCTCATGACCCACATCAGCTAAGAAACGCCTCTGGGTGTTAAACAAATTCTCCAAACGATGAAGAGTCTGATTAAAGGCATGGATTAATTGACCGACTTCATCATCCGGGGGACCCTGGTAAGAAATACGCCGGGAAAGATCATCCGCGCGGGTGATTCGCAGTGCGGTTTGAGTGACAGCTTCAAGGGGTGATAAAGCCCGGCGCGTAGTCAGCCATCCAACCACACCCGCGATTGCCATGGCAATCACTGAACCCATCAGTAAGACCGTCACGAGCAGATTCAGGGTCCTATCAACCAAAAACAGACTGGTAGCTAATTGAAGGATGCCGATGGGGCGATTTCCGAGCAATAAAGGCACACTGAGGACGCGCAGATGCAGGTCATCAATGTAGACACTGCGGTAAATGGGAATCGGGGATTGCAAACCTAATGAATCGAAGGAATGATCATTGTCCGCCCCATAATTCGTCAGCCTCAATTGGCCGCGCGTATCCCAAACCTGTGCTAATACATTTCCAGTCAAATCCACGGAAGGCAAAGTCATCACTTCCATGTTGACTACCGATTTGACGTTCGTGTTTGCGTCGAATTCTGCGAATGCTTTTTGGAGGGCTAAATCAACCTGGGCAATTAACAGGAAGCTGATAATGAGGTAGACTGCAACCCCGAACAGGAGCAGAATGCCTCCTAACAGGGATGTGTAGAGCAGGGTTAACCGGGCGCGCAGGGACATGCAGAGAGACTAGGAAGGTTCTCTCAGGACGTAACCCATCCCGCGTACCGTGTGTAGCAAGCGCGTTTCTTCACCCACTTCTAGTTTTTGGCGCAGGTAGCGAATATAAACTTCGATGATGTTGCTCTCACCACCGAAATCATAACCCCAAACGCGGTCAAAGATCACATCTCTAGTTAAGACCTGGCGGGGATGGCGCATGAACAGCTCAAGCAGTTCGTATTCTTTGGCAGTTAGTGAGATGGTGCGATCTCCACGGTATGCCTGCCGGGTACCGGTATCTAAGGAAAGATCGGCAAATCGTAAAACCTGAGGGCGGCTGGGTTGGGCTCGACGGAGCAGTGCGCGAATGCGGGCCAGTACTTCATCCAGGTTAAATGGCTTGACCATGTAATCGTCAGCACCCATATCCAGGCCCAACACGCGATCATCAACCGAATCTTTGGCTGTTAAAATAAGGATGGGCACCGGTCCTCCCGCGCGTAAGCGGCGGCAGACCTCAAGACCATCAATGCCCGGCAGCATCAAATCCAAGACCACCAAGTCAGGTGGATTATCCCGAGCGAGTCCTAATCCCATTTGACCATCGGTGGCAATATCCACCTGATAGCCTTCGTAGGCTAAACCCCGGCGGAGAAATTTTAATATCGCCTCATCGTCTTCAATTACCAATATTCGAGCACTCATAAGCCCTCCTGAGTCATAGTCAAAGAGTATGGAGTAAATTGAGAGATAATCACCATACCAATTATTGGATTATTAATGTTTTGAATATCCAAGAATATACCACAGCCTGGGAAAAGAAAAAAGGCCGTCTGATTGAGACGGCCTTTGGATTAAGTGAATTTATTAGGCTAATACTACTGTAGCACCAGCAGCATCAAGCTTCGATTTGGCATCATTGGCGGCTTCTTTGCCAACACCTTCGAGCACTTTCGCATCAGGGGTCTCTGCCAGCTCTTTGGCTTCTTTCAACCCCAAGCTGGTTAGCTGGCGGATGGCTTTGATGACCTCGATCTTCTTTGGTCCAGCGTCCTTGATGACGACATCGAATTCGGTCTGTTCTTCAGCGGGTTCTGCACCAGCAGCGGGGCCTGCTGCAGCTGCGGCAACAGCAACGGGTGCGGCAGCGGAAACGCCCCACTTTTCTTCGAGCGCCTTCGTCAGTTCAGCTGCTTCCAGCACGGTCAGCTTACTCAATTGATCAACAATCTTTTCTATATCGGCCATTTTATTTCTTGCTCCTATTATTTATATTGGTTGATTATTATTTTTTATTAGTGATTCTAGGATCAACTCTCAGCTGCAGATGGTTCTGTATCTGCATAAGCACTCAGAACTGAAGCAATCTGGCGGGCAGGTTCAGCAAGGACCCGTACCAGCTGACTGGCGGGTGCGAGAATTGTGCTGAGCAGCTGTGCCTGGACGACCGGCAGGGGCGGCAATGCAGCCAAAGATTTGATATCTTCGACGCTGACCATGTCCTTATGAAGGTAGCCGCCTTTGAATTTAAGGAATTCCACTGATTTTGAAAAATCAGCCAGTGCCTTAGCCAATGCAGGGGCATCCTCAAAAGCAAAACCGGCAGCAGTGCTGCCCAGGAAAAGATCCTCGGGGACTTCGTATCCAGATTCCTCGAAGGCGATTTTCGCAAGCGTATTCTTGATCACGTGGAATTCGCCGCCAACCTCGCGTACCTTATCCCTGAGAGCGTCCATATCTTTGACTGACAGGCCGATGTATTCCGCCAGGAAAACAGCCTGACTATTCCCTAACCATTCCTGGTAGCTGGTGGCGATCTCTTGTTTGCGTTCCTTTGAAACAGCCAATGGTTTCTTACCTCCTTTAAAAAAAGTCTTTGCCTCGCAAATTGCCGGGCAAAGACTTTCCTCTCCTTGATCATCACAGACGATGATCTTTTCTGAGGCGTCTCCACCTCGGCAGGTAATTAAGCTCGGGCATGGACGCCCGTGCACCTGCTGTCTATGGCGAAGCAGTTAATTTACCGGATATTACCGGCTGCAGGTTAATTAATATCCCTTACTCGTTTTCCTCCATCGCCTGGGCTTGATTGGCATCGACTTTGATGCCTGGACCCATGGTGGTGGTCAGGGTTACCCGGCGAATAAAAGTGCCCTTCGCCGCAGGTGGTCTGGCTTTCTTGATGGCATCCATCAAGACAACCATATTATCATATAAGTTCTCTTCTGAGAATGAAACTTTTCCAATCGGTACATGAAGATTGGCAGTTTTGTCAACCCGAAACTCCACTCTACCGGCTTTAGATTCTTCGATTACCCGGGGGAGGTGTTCTTCGGAAACAACTGTCCCAGCTTTGGGATTTGGCATCAATCCTCGGGGACCCAAAACACGACCCAAACGACCGACCTTACCCATCATATCTGGGGTGGAGATGGCGACATCAAATTCCGTCCAGCCATTTTGGATCTTGTTAATGATTTCGTCGTCGTCTGCGACGATATCCGCGCCGGCGTTGCGGGCTAAGGTGGCACCTTCACCCTGGGCAAATACGATCACGCGCACTGTTTTTCCAAGCCCGTGCGGTAAGACAGCAACTTCGCGAATTTGCTGGTCGGCGTGCCGGGGATCAACTCCCAAGCGGAGATGAACTTCAACTGTCGCATCAAAATTTGTGGTGGAAGTTTCTTTTGCTAAAGCGAGAGCTTCCATCGGTTCGTAATACTTATCGCGGTCTATTTTTTCTGCTGCCGCCCTATATTTCTTTCCATGCTTTGCCATATTATCTCCTTGGTGGTTCAAATGGGTGCTTCACCAGCATTTACTGCCAGGTGAAGACATTCCCTCCCACAGGTTTTATTCAACTACGTCCAGACCCATATTCCGGGCAGTGCCTTCAATCTGGCGCATTGCATTTTCAATATCGTTGGCGTTCAAATCCTTCATCTTTATCTCTGCGATCTCTCTAACCTGGCTGCGGGTTACCTTGCCAACCTTCTCGCGGGGTGCGTTGGATGATCCTTTTTCAACACCCGCAGCTTTCTTTAACAAGACAGAAGCTGGCGAAGTTTTGAGGATAAAAGAGAAGGAACCATCGGTGTACACACTGATCTCGGCGGGAAGAATTTCGCCTGGACGACTCGATGTACGTGCGTTGTATTCCTTACAAAAGGCCATCAAATTAATTCCGTGACCAGCTAAAGCTGGACCAATCGGGGGTGCTGGATTTGCTTTACCAGCTTCTATCTGCAATCGAACTACCGCTTTTATCTTCTTTGCCACAATTTTCTCCTTCGTGGTTATATCGGGTGAGTATTTTTGTCACCCTCCCACTTTACATTGGTAAGGATATCAGGTTTTCTCAACCTGAAGGAAATCCAGTTCAACCGGGGTTTCGCGACCGAAGAAATTGACCATCACCCGCACCTTGGCGCGATCCATATCGATCTCAGAGACGGTGCCGCGAAAATCGTTGAAGGGACCATCAACAATACGCACTCGCTCACCGGACTTAAAGGTGACCTTGATGCGGGGAGCTTCTGCTTCCATGCGCTTAATGATCTGCGCAACTTCTTCAGGGCGCAATGGGGTTGGGTTATTGCCCATGCCAACGAACCCGGTCACACCCGGTGTATTGCGTACGACATACCATGACTCTTCGGTCATGAGCATATTGACCAGGATGTATCCTGGAAAAACCCGGCGCTCAACCGTGCGCCGCTTGCCTTCTTTAACTTCGATCTCTTCTTCCGTCGGCACGACAATATCGAAAATCATATCCTTCATGCCCATAGTTTCAATGCGCTGTTCGAGGTTATGGCGCACTTTGTTCTCATATCCAGAGTAGCAGTGCACGACGTACCAGGAACGACCTTCCTCATCGGTTTCATCGGCTCCTGCCTGGTCCTCGTCCAGAAAACTAAGATCAAAATCTAGGGAGTCTTTCTCAGGTTTATCTGAAACGATATCCGCTACCGGTGCGCTTTCTACCTGATCTGAATTAGCTGCGTCTGGAGGCAGCTCAGTTTGAGAATCTAATTCCTGCTCGTTTTGGATGTCATCAGGGGGCAAATCCTCGTCTGGATCTGCCATAGCGGATTCATCCGCGACAACCTCTTCGGATGTGATCTCTGTCTCTGTGTCAGCGAGCTCAGCATCAGTGGAATCAATCTCGGTCGATTCTTCTGCAGCGGATTCTTCTGAGACAATCTCATCGGGTGTGATTTCTGGCTCTGTGCTGGCCAGCTCAGCCCCAGTGGAATCAATCTCAGTCGATTCTTCCGTTCCAGGTGACTCTAATTTCTCAGAAGAGGATTCGACTTCAGAATCGGGCGACTCAGCCGCTGCTTCATGTGCGGCTGAAACCTCTGCCGATTCAATTTCACCAGTCTCGGAAGTCTCTGCAGAGTTAGATAATTGTTCTTCCTGGTCGGAAAATCCCATAGCTTCCATTCCTACACATCAATAAATGTGATCAAATGCTGACTTCTTCCAACGGGGTCTACGAACCCAGAATGAGGATGAAGAAGCGAGAGTAGATGAAGTCCAACACACCCAGAAAGGTGCTCATCACCGCGACCACGATCAGCACCACAATGGTTAAGCTGGTGGCCTCCTGCCTGGTTGGCCAGGAAACCTTACGCAGCTCTCCCATAGTCTCCCGGAAATAGCGTGTAATAAAATTCGATTGTTTGCGAGAACTCTTTTTATCACGTTTTGCCACAGAAAACTCCTTCTGGCATTTCTGTCCGGATCAGGACCAAGATTGGCAGTGACAAAGCACTGCGAGGTACGGGCAAAACGCCGCCTCGATGGACGGCGTCGCCTTCCTTCAGGCAGGCCAGGTAGGACTTGAACCCACAACCGCTCGTTTTGGAGACGAGTGCTCTTCCAATTGAGCTACTGGCCTTCATCAATGACTGGTGACTCTTCGAGCAAGGATTTTGTGAGCGCCTTAGCGTGGTGAAGGGCCACCAGTCCAGGTAACTACTTCGTCTCGCGGTGTAATTGATGGTTCCTACATCGCGGGCAATACTTATTTAATTCTAAACGACCAGGATCGTTACGACGATTCTTTTCGGTCGTGTAGTTGCGTTCCTTGCACTCAGTGCAAGCCAGTGTAACAACAGGTCGGACGCCTTTTGCCATAATAATTTACCATGCACCGTTAATCTAATAAGGTGCCAATTTTTTATTTAATGATCTTAGTGATCACGCCTGCGCCGACGGTGAGACCGCCTTCACGAATGGCGAACTTGGAGCCCTGCTCTAAAGCCACTGGCACGATCAACTCCACTTCCAGGTTTACGTTATCCCCGGGCATCACCATCTCTACCCCTTCGG
>DATKXE010000184.1:0-4415 GCA_035529195.1 Anaerolineales bacterium | reverse complement strand
CACATGAGCCAATCCGGATAATCCGCTCCTCAAGCGCACCACAGTTTCTACACGCCGGTGACAGGAAGGGCAAAGCGTGATCAAATTATCGAGCTGGTTTGCATCTTCTCTTGAATTAAATTGCCGGAAAGGGATTTTATGATGGACATGGTGAGCGCGTCCATCTTCCATGAGATCACAAACTTGACAGCGGTAGCCATCCCGAGCCCGGGCAAGATCTTTTTGTTGAGTCCAATTCGAGCCATAATTGTTTGGAGCATTGCTCCACAATCCTTTATCCCGAAGATGGGAAACAGTTTCTTGATTGATCGATATCCAGAACCCCATTGTGCTGAGCTCATTTCCTGGTAAATCTAATTTGCCTGCCCCCAAATTTTCATGAGTGAACCATTTTACCTTACGAAAACCCACCACCTTCGAGGTTACCAGTAGCTCGCCATAAAACTTCTCCCCTCCTTTGATATTATCTTGTCCAAGCTGGTTAATGGGTTCAATAAGGGTGTCGATTTTGGGGACAGTGTAATAATCAGGTGAGGAATACCGCATTCGAGCAATTCCGTGATCGAGGTCAAGGTCTTCAACCATATACATCTGTGATTCTTGAATATAGATTGCCTGTGGGTGAACTAACCAGGGGCCACTCTCGTAATCAACTTTTCCAATTGTTCTCCAAGTTCCCCCATCGAGGACCTGCAATAATATATTTCTTGGAGACGCAACCCTCAGGGAAATCTCATCAGCTGGGAATCGATCAGCTAACCAAAAGTATTTATTATTTGATGTATGGACCTGCCCTTGTTGAGTAAGCAAATCTAATAACTCTTCAAGCGATTCTCTGGGGAATTTCCCGAAAACCTCGTTTTCTTCAAATGGTAATTCGAAAAGTGCGCAACGAAGGTGGGCTAATAGGATCAACAAGTTATCAGGGTTGATTAAAGCATTTTCTGGTGAGCGATCGAAGAAGTATTGGGGATTTTGAGCGAAGAACTGGTCCAGGGGGCTTGCGGTTGTAACGAACACAACTAGTGATGGATCCTCACCGCGTCCCGCACGTCCTGCCTGCTGCCAGGTGGAGGCTATAGACCCTGGATAGCCCACCAGAATGGATGCATTCATCTCACCAATATCAATACCTAATTCAAGAGCATTGGTGGCAACAACCGTGCGTACTTTGCCTGTCCGTAAACCTTCTTCAATAACCCTGCGATCCTTTGGAAGATAACCACTCCGATAACCCCTGATCGTCTCTATTACCCCTCCAAGTTTGGAAATATTAATATTATTCCCATCCTTCCCCAACCCAAGATTCTGGCGAAGATACGTCAATATCAACTCAATATTTCTCCTGGATCTGCCAAAAATGATGGTTTGGATATTATATGTGTATAAATCCTCGGCGAGGCGGACACTCTCTAGCAGCGCGCTTCTCCGCAGGCCAAGATCTTCATTGACGATGGGTGGGTTATATATAAGGAAGTTAATCGGACCGCGTGCTGATCCATCTTGATCGGCTATTTGAACTGGTTCTTCGATCAAATCCCGGGCTAGTTCTTCTGGATTAGAAATGGTGGCCGAGGTCAATATGAAGCGGGGTTTGGATCCATAAAATTTTGATATCCTTTTTAAGCGTCTAATAACGTTGGCAACATGCGAGCCAAACACACCTCGATAAGTGTGAATTTCATCGATAATTATGTATTCAAGTTCTGCAAAAAAATCAGCCCAGCGCGTATGGTGAGGCAATATTCCCATATGCAGCATATCTGGATTGGTGATTAAAATACGTGCATTATCCCGGATTCCAGGGCGATCTTTTGGTTTCGTATCGCCATCATAAACTCCGATCTTAATTGGAAAAAATTGATTTAACTGTTGATCGGGGGGACTTGAAGGTTTATCGAGGTTGCTATTTTCTAAAGCTCGAGTGATTTCCACAAGATCTTGACATTGGTCTTGACTTAAAGCTTTGGTTGGAAAAATATATAGTGCCCGTGCTGTTTCATTTTTGAGTAAATTGTTTAAAACTGGTAAATTGTAGGCTAACGATTTTCCACTTGCTGTTCCGGTAACAACAACCACGTTTTGATGGTTATTTGAATAATCCCAGGTAATGGTTTGATGCGTGTATAGATTCTTAATACCACGACTTTGCAGTACATCGACCAATTCGGGAATAATGTCCTCGGGCATTGGATCATATACAGCCAATCTTGGGTTAATTTTCCGCCATTCAGTAATATTTGTATATATCGATGGTTCTGAGCGCCAGTGGCTCAATAGTTGGTTTAGGCTCATAAATTTGATTAATTGGTTGCAGTTCTTTGGAGGAGCTTTTATTTAATAGCAGTTGTTAGTTATTAATTTCTTCTTCCCAGCGGTGCTTATTCCATTTCAACTCCTGCTTCTGACTATTTTCGTGAATGTTTGAGCGCATTATTCTGGATTTTGTTCATCTTCCGGGGGTTGGATCAAAACCCCACCTTTGGGAATAAAGCGTTCACGAGTGAGGATAATGCTGTTCTCACCGGTCACATTATCCAGGATTTCTGGTTCGATTTCTTCTAAATCTTCTAAGAATATTGATAAATTTTCAAATTCTTCTGATTTGATAGTGAAGAATTCTGCCTGTTCTAGTAAATGCTGCCCGATATGATTGAGTACTTTTTTTCGAAAATCTGCCAATGAGTGGTAAAAGAGGATTTTTGGGTAGTTCGAGATTGTTCTTAGGAAATCTCCCGCAGCAAGGGTGCGAAGAATATTATTTTTGATCAAGAAAGTTGGTTTGCGACCGACTTGTCGCGATAGGTACCATTCAAATCCGATCGGGGCACGAATATCTTCTCCAAGTAATAACAGATGTAAATCAGTTTCCAGGATTAATCTCTCATCAAAAGCCTTGTTACCAATGGGTGATAGGTTGATTTTCCAGCCTAAAGTGACTGGTATCTCTGCTACGACGCGGCTCACCAGATCTCGCTCAGCCGTTAAATCATTCGCTGCAGATAGATAGAGCTTTATCGTATCGATCACAATGCCATTTCTCAATTAATCTGTTGAGGAAGCAACTCTAGGTGCTTCTATCCTTTTTCGAGGATCTTTGACTCCTATGATGAGCACCAGCAATGTCACGATTCCTGCTGCTCCAGATAGAAGGAATGCTGATTGGTAGCTGATATTATCAATTAATAATCCGGCCAGGATAGGTGCAATAAACGTGGCCGGTGCCACAAGAGTGTTTGATAAGCCGATATAGGCTGGTCTTTGGGATTCCGAACCGAATTCTAATGTCATTGAAAGGGGAACTGTCCATGCGGCGACATTAGCGATACCTGCTAAAATGAAAATAGGGAAGAACCAGGCGACTCCTTGGGCACCCATGGCTAACAATACACTGGCAATGGTGGCGACAATACCAATCTGTAGAGTTAACAAATGCCCACGCCGGTCTCCAAGCCAACCCAGGAAGGGGTTCATAGCTACCTCTGTGAAAAGCAGCAGACCGGTCATAAAACCGATCAAACGCTCATCAACTCCAAACTCACGCACAGCATAGATTGTATAGAAGGCAAAACCCATCGTGGCGAATTGAGTGAGCATACGAGCCAGCACGTACCAGCGAAAATCTCTATCAGAAATCAGGATGGTGCGCAGACTTTCTCTAAAACTGGTTCCATCCTGGTTCATCGTCTTGATTGGAGGAACCTCTTCCTCCTTAGTCAATGCTAAGAACACGAACGAGAAAACCATCATTACGCTTGCTAGAAGAAAACAAAGTGTGAAATCCAAAGGATAGTAATAAGCTGACAGAACCAGACCCGCAAGAATTGCGGCAATAGCCATTAAAAAAGTAACTGCAGCCGATTGGACCCCAAAAAATCTGCCGTACAGGTTAACGGGAACAATCTTGGCAATTAAACTCTGCCAGGCAGTTGCAGTGAAACCCCCACCGAAACCCTGCCAGATCAAGAGAATAAATGTCAGAATCAAAGACCACTTAACGCCAATTTGCGGAGAATACCAGGCCAGGATTGCCAATCCTACGAAAGGTAATCGTTCATTCAATGTCATCACTAAAGCCATGTTTTTATATTTACTCAACCTTGAAACTCGGGGGGCAGTGAACAATTGGGGCAGCTGCCAGCCAACAGCGTGAATCGCTGGTATGAGACCAATCAAGACCGCCGAATCTGTTAAATTGCTGACGAATAGCGGGATGATGGTGATAAAAGAAGCGAAACCGAGTGCGGCCCCGAAAAAGCCGCCATCCAGGACATTGACTGTGAAATTGAAACGCAAGTTTTCTGCGTGCTTAGAATTCATATGATTGCTCAATAGAAATGAAAGCGATTATACCAAGAACTAGAATATCTGTTCTGTTTAGGAGTCTGTGGGGAAAATTAATGTCAGCCAAATTT
>DATKXE010000183.1:0-11071 GCA_035529195.1 Anaerolineales bacterium | reverse complement strand
GAATCTCACGTTAAACCAGTCACCATGGGAGAACCGGATGGTATGCGCATTTACCGCCGTTCGCTCACCTTCTTACTGGAAGCAGCATTTGAAGAATTAATTCCTGAGGGTTCGATCGCCATCGATCATTCGGTCTCTTCTGGAGGTTATTTCTGCCAGGTTGCGGATCGGGAACCATTATCTGACGAGGAAGTTTCTCGACTGGAACAGCGCATGCATGACCTCGTCACGGAGGATCTGCCCCTCTCACGCTCTGTTGTCACCCTTCAGGAAGCTTTAGATTACTTTCAGGCCAAAGGGCAGGACGATAAGGTCCAGCTGCTTTCTTTCCGCCGCAAGGATTATGTCACCCTTTACCAATTGAATAATTGCCACGATTACCACCACGGATATATGGTGCCCTCGACAGGCTACCTGCAATGGTTCGGGTTGGTCCCAGCCAGTCAAGGATTCACGCTGCGATTTCCCCGGCGTCACCGGCCAACCGAGCTGCTCCCTCTACCGGATTATTCCAAGCTGTTAGATACATTCCTACAATATGGGAGCTGGCTGCGGCATTTGGGAATTTCCAGTGCAGGAGCCTTGAATGATGCCATCTATACTGGACGCATCCGGGAGGTGATCCTCGTCTCAGAAGCTTTACATGAGCAGCGCGTAGCTGATATTGCAGATGAGGTGGCTGCCAACATGGACCGCACACGGCTGGTATTCATCGCTGGACCTTCTTCATCGGGCAAGACCACCTTTGCTAAACGCCTCACTATCCAATTGCTCGCCCACGGAATTTCACCATTCTCTTTCGAGATGGATAATTATTTCGTTGAGCGCCAGCATACACCTCTCGACGAAAATGGGGAATTCGACTTTGAATCTTTGCAAGCTCTTGATCTACCGTTGTTAACGCATGACCTTCAGCATCTGATCGCGGGGAAAAATATCCAAATGCCGAACTATAACTTCGTTTCTGGTCAGCGAGAGCTGGGAGAAGTGGTTCAACTGGAACCTGGCCAGATCATCATCGTGGAAGGTATCCATGGCCTGAATCCCGAACTGATGCCTGAAATCCCTCCCGATCAGACTTTCCGCGTTTTTGTCTCTGCCCTGACTCAGCTCAACCTGGATCGCCATAACCGGGTCTCGACCACGGATACCCGCTTACTGCGCCGTATTGTGCGTGACGCCAGAGAACGGGGTTATTCTGCATTAGAGACCATCAACCGCTGGGAATCGGTCCGGCGGGGTGAAAAGCGCTACATTTTGCCATACCAGGAGAATGCTGACATCATGTTCAATTCCGCCCTGGCTTACGAATTACCTGTGCTCAAATCACTGGCAGAACCGCTGCTGCTTCAGGTTCCCCTGGGAACACCCGAATTTATCGAAGCCAAACGCCTATTAGCCTTCCTGGAATGGTTCCTGCCCTTGGAGGACGATCTGGTGCCGGACAATTCCATCCTTCGGGAGTTTATTGGCCAGTCGATCTTACGCGATTTCAAATTATGGCCGAACCACCACTCCCCGAACCGCGATATCAATTAAATATTCCCATTTCCCTTGTCTGCTTCCGCAAGACAAAACTTCGGAACCTGATTTAAATTAGCTTTGAGGCAATCCCTATTTTCGATTCACTTTTGGTAAATGCTGGTATTCCAGCCTGGCAGGTGATCGTTTTTATATGCTGTTAAACACCCATCTGCAAAAGTTCATCCGATCCAGGTCCATGTCACGAACACCAGCGCCACAATTACCATGAGAACGAGGAAGCACAACAATCCAGTATAATACAATAAAATCAGGTTAATTTCCGTAAATCGCCATAATGAAGATTAATTTTCTGTACTCAATGCTGATCACTCTTTTTCTTGCGATGGTTTTATCCGCCAACTCGCCGTTGGCTTCCATCAACATCCAAAAAGATCAGATCCTGGACGATTTACCGGTGCTGGCTCGGATTCGATACTCCGATCTATCCCAGCTCGATCAATTGGCAAGCACACTCGACATTTGGGAGGTGCACCATGATTCTGGGTATGTGATTGCCTACCTGACACCTGCCGAATACCAGGAATTAATATCACGTGATTTTCAGCTAAGCATCGATCAAGAGCTGACCAACCTGATTGATCAGCAAAGACAGCTGCTGCCAGGGCAATCCTCCGGTATACCGGGTTTTCCATGCTACCGAACAGTTGAGGAAACTTATATCGACCTGGCGAACCTCGCTGCCGCGCATCCCGAATTGGCATCCTGGATCGACATCGGTGATAGCTGGGAGAAATCAACTTTCGGTGCCGGGAACGGATATGATATCCACACACTGGTGCTCAGCAACCCAAGTGTACCCGGTCCCAAACCCAGGTTTTATCTGATGGCGGCTATCCACGCCCGCGAATATGCTACAGCTGAGATGGCCGCTCGCTTTGCGGAATACCTGGTCAGAAATTACGATAAGGATGCGGATATTACCTGGCTGCTGGATTACTTTGAGGTCCATATCACCCCAATCACCAATCCGGATGGACGCAGAATCGCTGAGCAGGGTGTTTATTGGCGCAAGAACACCAACCACACTGATGGCTGTCCAAATTCCTCTATGTGGGGAACAGATCTTAATCGCAACAGCAGCTTCAAATGGGGCGGCGTCAACGCAAGTGCTGATTCCTGTAATGAGACCTATCGTGGATCCTCTGCAGCTTCAGAATCCGAAACCCAAACCATCCAGGATTACGTGGGCATGATTTTCGCAGATCGGCGCGGGCCAGCAGATACCGATCCTGCTGAGCTTGACGCTGATGGAGTATTCATCACCCTGCACAGCTATGGGGATTGGATCTTCTATCCCTGGTCTTGGACTGCGGTATCTGCTCCAAACGATCAAGCCCTGCAAACGCTAGCTCGAAAATTTGGTTTCTTTACTGATTATCAGGTCTGCCAAGCTGGAGAACCTGGATGCCTTTACCAGACGTCGGGAAACACTGATGATTGGGCATATGGAGAGTTGGGTATACCATCTTATACCTTCGAATTGGGGACAACTTATTTCGAATCATGCTCTTCTTTTGAAGAGCAAATCCTTCCCGATCAAATTCCTGCATTGCTGTATGCCTTCAAAGCTGTCCGGCTGCCATACCAAAATCCATCCGGACCGGAGGTGGTAAACCTGACCTTGAGTGCATCGCGCATCGCTCCAGGAGCTGGATTCAGCTTTTCCTTCACCGCCGATGACACTCGCTATAACAGTTCCGGGTGGGGGCAGGAACCTTCCCAATCCATCGCAGCGGCTCGCTACAGCCTAGAGACACCCTCCTGGGTGGATGGTACCCAAACATCCCCCCTCCAGCCAAGCGATGGGGTATTTGATTCGCCCCAAGAAACATTTTCAACCAGCATCAATACCAACAATTTGGCACCTGGTCGCCACATCATCTTCGTTGAGAGTCAAGATGCTGCCGGAAATTGGGGAGTGCCCAGTGCAATCTTTTTCTGGATCACTCCTGAAGCCTATCAACCAGACCTGACACCGGATATGATTTACGGGAGATCCTCTACCGGATCAACACTGGTTTACGAATTCCAAATTACCAATCTCGGAACACAGGATGACACTTTCGATATCGAGCTTACTGGGAATATTTGGCCAGCATTGCTCTCCCATAGCCTGATAGGTCCTCTAATCCCTGGAGAAAGTGCACAGCTGAGCGTTGAAACCACAATTCCAAAGACAGCTGAAATAGGTACTCAAGACCTGATTATCCTGGTCGCAAATTCTCGTGGGGATGCCGGTCAATTCACCCATGCTCAGAGTACGACCTCCACCCAGCCTCCCCGGATATTCTTCCCCAATATCACAAAATGAGATAATTTCGGTAATGGTAAATTATGGTGCTGAGGGTAATCCAGGAGAGCAATCCAATTAATCAACTTGTGGGTTGGATGCGAATTATCCAACCCACAAGAGAGTTAAATTCCAATTTCCGTTAATTCAAAATTGAAATTCCATCTCTATGCAACTTGTCTCGCTAACTTTTCTTTGATCGCGCTGCCCAAACGTTCGATGCCAACCTGGATTTCTTCATGTGTCGCATTGGAGAAATTGATGCGCATCGTGTTTTTTCCTCCTCCAGTGGGGTGGAAGGGTTCACCGGGGACAAATGCCACTTTTTTATCAAGGCAGGTTTTAAGTAAGTCCTTGGCATCCATATAAGATGGCAAGGTACCCCATAGAAACAAACCTCCCTGGGGGTAAGTCCAATTGACTTCAGCTGGAAAATGACGATCCATCGCAGCCAGCATAAGATCGCGCCTATGGCCATAAACCTCGCGTATCAATTGAATATGACGATCGAGGAAACCAGCCCGTGATACTTCATAAGCCACGAACTGATTAAAGGTCGCCGTGTGCAGGTCAGCACCTTGTTTCGCTTGCACCAATTTTCCAATCACCTCCGGTGGTGCGACCACCCACCCCAAGCGGAGTCCTGGAGCCAGTGTTTTTGAAAACGTACTGAGATAAATCACATTTCCCCGGTAGCAAGCTGTGCCATCATCCCGGAATTGGCTGTCAAGAACCACGATCGAAGGGAGATGGTCTCCATCGTAGCGCAGCTGACCATAAGGATCATCCTCCACGATCGGAACCCCGTATTGGTCAGCCAGCTCGAGGAGTTTTCGGCGCCGTTCCATTGACAGAGTGACCCCGGTTGGATTCTGGAAATTGGGCAGCGCATAAATGAATTTTGGACCGGCGCGCAAGGCCTCCTCCAAATAATCCGTGTTCATGCCGTCATCATCCATCGGAACTGAGATAAACTCAGCACCGTATGCCTTCCAGGCCTGGAGCGCAGCCAGGTATGTTGGGGATTCAACCAGAATACGATCACCCGGATCAATCAAGATTTTTCCCAATAGGTCCAGGGCTTGCTGGGAGCCCGAAGTGATCAACACATTTTCTGGAGTAATTTTGATCCCGTACCTGGCCGAATGGCGAGTTATCATTTCACGCAGTGGAAGATAGCCTTCCGTAGTGCTGTATTGGAGCGCCATGGCACCATGTTCGCGCAATACTCGCTCACAAGCTGCGCTGAACTCCTCAACCGGAAAAACGTCCGGCGCTGGCAGCCCGCCTGCGAAGGAGATAATATCGGGTTTTTCTGTGTACTTAAGCAACTCCCGGATGGCAGAGCTCCCCATCCGTTGGGTCCGCTGTGCATAGCGATATTCCCATGGGGTTTTCATTCATTTCTCCTATCGATGTGTTTATCTTAATTAACGCATGAAACTCAACTTTATTTCGGAAACCGTCGAACAACTGTGGCCTGGGTCGGCAGAGAGACTCGATCACCTGGGCCCAATTCAGCTGGGGGTTTGCCTATATTCTTTGGTGCACCCTGGTAGATGAAGATTGGCGTCCCCTCAGCCGTGCTTTTAAAATCGAGGTAAGCCTGACCGGTGAGAAATCCATCCCTGTCAATAGCGCAGCTGGTCACCCAACCTACCACGCGGCCGCGCTTTTCCATCACGGGATCACCAGCATGTGCCATGCGGACACCTTTTTCGTTAAAGCGGAAGCGGATTACTTGACCCGTGCGACCCTCTTCACGCACCAGATAGGCTTTTCGTCCGATAAACCAGGGTTTAAATGTTTTTACATAGGACGCGAAACCGCCTTCTGCGACTCCAAGATCCTTATCACCCCCCATTTCATGACTATAGAGGGGTAACCCTGCCTCAGTACGCAGAGAATCGCGAGCACCCAGACCACAGGGTTTCAATCCAAGGGGTTCACCTTCCGCCAGTATGGTATTAAATAGGTTGTCTGCCTGGTCAGGATGTACGAACAATTCAAAAGCCATGTTTTCACCGGTATACCCTGTGCGAGAGACGATCAATTCATAACCACCAATAACTGCTTCGCAAAGCTCGGTACGTTTGAGTGCCATCACCCGCTTACGGGTTTCGCCATCCATATCTAATTTAAGCAGAATTTCACGGGATTTCGGCCCTTGCAGTGCGATGTCTACACGCATTTCTGCTCCCTTTTGGGGGTCACTAAGATTACGCAGCACCGCGCCTCTACCATAT
Organism: Anaerolineales bacterium; assembly: GCA_035529195.1. Taxonomy (GTDB): domain Bacteria; phylum Chloroflexota; class Anaerolineae; order Anaerolineales; family UBA4823; genus PFL25. Next base: position 4,990 of record DATKXE010000183.1, on the reverse strand, counting down.
ACACGGGCCCAGGGTCGCTCAGCATCCACCATAACAGCGGCAGACTTGACTGCATTTAGCCATGCCCAATCTTTATCATCGTTGGAGGCATTGACCACCACCAGGTATTTCTCCTTGAAGCGATGGTAGACCAGCAGATCGTCGATCACATTCGCCTGGGGATCAAGGAAGTGGGTATAAAGCGATTGCCCTACTTCAAGACCGGCAATATCATTACCCACCACACTATCAAGAAAGGCAACCGCCTGCGGTCCTTCCACCTGATAGACACCCATATGGGCGACATCGAATATCCCCGCGGCTTCTCGTACCGCTTGATGCTCCTCAGTCACTGAGGTGTACCAGACCGGCATCTCCCATCCAGCAAAGGGGATAATTTTTGCACCCAGCCGTTGGTGAGTCTCGAAGATCGGTGTACGCCATAAATCTCCTTCCTTCTCCTCCCATCTAAACTCAGGCAAGGATTTAAGTTCGGAAATGGTTTGGTTTTCGCTACCAATATAATACGGTTTGAACTCGCCAGTGTTAATTTCCGATACCTCCCCAATTGGTGCTGCCTGCATCGCTCGGATTGATACAGGTCCTGGTAATTTTCTCAGGACATCATCATCAAATTCAACAAATCCATCCGAGAGATCACGCAGCCAGGCCGCAACCAAACCTCCCTGCTTCCCGCCAAGAAAATCTAAGCGGAATTTTTGGCTGTCCAGACGGGTTAAGACTCCCCCAATTTCTCCACCTGGAGCAAACAAACTGGTTTTCTGGCTCTTCCCGCTTTTTAACTCCTCAATATCGCTGGTCAGCGCGTAATTTAAGAATTGATCAACTTGTAAACCCTCAATTTCAATTGAAATCATTTCTTGGTCACCCACGGACTGAAAATCATCAATGTAAAAGAAATGCGGGTAACCATGTTTTTCCGCCTTAAAATCGATACCAGCCTTCTCGGCCAGCGTTCGAACGCGCAGCTTGCTCTGCTCCAGCGTGTCAAAATCCACTTTCGTGCGCAGCAGTGCCCTCCGGCGGCCCAACACCTTATAAGGAGTGGTCGACTGCAGCAAGTCAGCGATAATATCAGCAACCTTAACCATCTCGGCTTCCCGCAATCCTCGCTGAGTCATCCAGGGTGTACCCAAGCGGACACCGCTCGGATCGAGGGCTGAGGAGTCTCCCGGGATGGTGTTGCGATTAGTGACGATCCCGGCCAGATCAAGCAATCTGGCTGCCTGATCCCCGGATAATGGCGTACCATCTGGTCCGGTAACCGATTTACAATCAATATTCGTCATGTGTGTATCACTGCCGCCATATGGTATCCGCAATCCGCGTTCCTGCAACCGCTCGGTTAGTGTGCTGCAGTTTTTAACAATTTGCTGCTGGAGTTTATGGAATTCGGGGGTTTGTGCCAGTTTGAAGGTCAACGCCAGCGCAGCGAAAACATTGACATGGGGGCCGCCTTGCTCCCCAGGGAATACAGCCCGATCAATTTTTCGAGACAAATCTCTCCTGGTGGTGAGGATGCAGGCTCCCCGCGGTCCACAAAGCGATTTGTGGGTGGTGAAAGTGATCACATCCGCGTAGCCAATCGGTGTCGGAAATTCTCCAGCTGCTACCAACCCGGCCACATGAGCGATATCGGCGAACAGGATCGCTCCACTGGCATCGGCTATAGCCCGGAACTTTTCCCAATCAACCGACCAGGGGTATGAAGAATATCCTGCGATAATAAACTTCGGTTGGTGTTCCATGGCCAGCTGCAAAACGGCATCGTAATTAATTTGCTCATTCTCTGGATCGACCGTGTAATGGATCGCATTGTACAATTTCCCAGAACGGTTTACTGGGGAACCGTGAGTCAGGTGCCCACCGTGCAGCAAATCCATACCCAGGATCGTGTCGCCAGGTTCTACCAGCGCGTGGTATATGGCGTTGTTGGCTGGGGCACCAGATAAAGCCTGGACATTGACATACAGATCGTCGGCGCTCACTTCTGGCGTGGCGAAGGTCTCTGCGCAGCGCCTGCGCGCCAGGGCCTCCAATATATTGGCATATTCAACTCCCTTGTAATAACGGGGATCTGAATAACGCCGGAAATACCCCAACCTGGCATCATAATCCAGGATCTCATCTTCGCTCATCCAGCGCGTCGCCTCGTCTGGGTAGCCTTCTGCATAAATGTTGTGGAATGCAGAAGCCAGTGTTTGGCGCACTGCAAGAGGTGCAGTGCTTTCGCTGGGAATCAGAATCAACTTTCGGAATTGACGTTCTGCCTCCAGCTGGAGCAGCTCATCCAGGTCAGCGTCAAAATCGGAAATCGATCCACGAAAGAGGTAATCACTCATTTGGGTCTCCTGATGTGTATTGCATTAAATGTGGGAAATCGAAATATTGTTGGTAATTACAGACAGAATCCACCCGGATATGACCACCAGCAAACCCCCTTAAATTGATAGATATATCCATGAATCGGATCAATCGACAACCCATCAGGGGACCTGTCTGGGTAATATACATTGCTTATTAATTTTAGCCCCACCCCACCAGTTGGTCAAGTTATGGTTCGCTGAGCCCGAAGTATTTGATAAGTCTATAAAGCGATCATGAAAACGAAAAACAGGATCATCCTTTCTTTTGGATGATCATTGGGAACTGGGACTTATTCAATCCCAGTAAACCTCGGCCCAATGAGCAGGATGATCGGTCCTTGAATCAGGTGGCAGCAGGTAGACCGGATTCCTCACCTCCAGGTGTGGTGATACGAATATATGGTCGATCCTGTTTTCGCCAGACATGTCCAGACCATTCTCATCAATCCCAGTCGGATAGACATCCATCCAGGCATTCTTATAAACTCCATCGATCAGCAGGTAAGATTCTTCCCAACCTCGCAAGTTATAGTCCCCAATAGCGATCACATCCGGTTTTTCATTCGCCCTATCAAGCACAGTCCTGGCAAAGACCAGTTTCGCTTCATCCGAGCCGTCCGGATGGACATTGAAGATCGTGAACTGGCTCCCCCCTACCGTGATCTCGGCTTCTGCAGTGCCGATTTCATCCTGGTCGCTGTAAGTAAATAACGAGCGTGGATTTTCTAGGGGGAACTTGGACAGAATAGCTGTCCCGTATGTGCCGGTTACCGTTTTTGGGCCAAAATAAGCATGGTAGCCCAACTGGTTGGCATAATAACGAATATAGTCATTATTGCCGAGGGAGATGCGTGCCGAATCGCTCTCTTGCAAGCCGATGATATCGGGATCAACCTGTTTGATTAATGCGAGCTGCTCTTGATAAGACTTCTCGCCTGCATCATCGTTCGCTTGCTGAATATTGTATGTCATGATCTTGAGGGTTTTGGTATCAGGTGCATCTACATAATTTCGGTCGGTAAGCAGAGCCGCTGCAAATGTTGCCAGGAAGATCAAGCTCAAAACAACCGCTGAAACCAGCAAATTTTGTTTTTTCGCTCTTGAAACCGCTGTTGCGTCCAGCCTCTTGGTTGCTGAAAAAGCCAGGATCGTGACCAATCCCAGGACTAAAATGAACGGCAGCCAGAATTTGTTCCTGAAAAATGGGCTGATCGGTTCAACATATCCCCAGACATTGGTAAAAATATTCATGAAGATCAGCACCACCATGGTCAGCGAGCCCAACAGGAAACCAGGCGCCATCTTTCTCGGTGCGGGATGCGCTTTTGCGATCAAACCGCTGAAGATACTAAAATCAATAAAGATAACCGGGAACGAGATCAGCATAAGCAGTAGTGGGATTTGCTGGAACCAATTCGGGCTGGCTACCACCACGGGTGCAGAATCTGGAACAGGTGGAAAACTGATGGTATGCGCCAGGATCGTCCCCAGCACAGCCAGCGTAAAAATGCAGTTCCAAATCAGCAAGAAATTGGGCTTGATTTCCCCCATCCAATTGGGTCTGGCTAAGGAGGCGAACAGCCACAGCAGCGATAACAGGCTCACCAGGCTGATGATCAGCGCATAGCTCCCTTCGGTCCACCTGGCGATCACACCCGGACTCGACAGCAAGAAGTAGAACAATACCATGATACCCACCACGCCAATTGCCGCTGAAGTAACACCTTTGACTGGTTGGGATGGATCTTTGGAAGGTTGCCATTTGAAATAGACCAGTGTGAGCCCGAGACCAATACCAAGCAGCCAACCAATCCATCCGTAATCATTCGTCAAGGAGGGATCGATCGTATAGTTCAGCGTACGCAGTAATACTGAAAGCCCAACTGCCAGGGCCAGTCCTTGAGCAGGGATCAGCCACCAATCACCTTCATCCTGCTGCGGGTAAGTCACCAGCATGAGCGGCAGCAGGATCAACCCCGCTCCGCTGGCAATACCAGCAGCAACCATTCTGCCGGTTGTATCCAGATATGGGATCAAACCTCTCCCGGCGAGCAATAGGAAAAACGAAACCCATAATGACCAGCGCGGAACCCGTTTCCCAAAGAGCAGCAGCAAAATTGGTGAGAACAAGAATAAGACCCCCAACACTTTTTCATCCAGTGAGGTGCTGAGCAGCTCCAGGATATAGATTCCTTCGATAAATACAGTAATGGATTGGACCAGCAGCAGGAAAAAAATTCCAAAACTGAGTATGAATATCCATTGTTTCTTCATCTGTTTGCCTCTCTTTTCCTTCATATAATTATTAATATCCTGGACTCCCGGTTCGATCCTCAATGACAAGTATAGCCAATAATGCACATGCAGAGCAAGTCCCAACAATCACTCTTGATTTCGCAAAGTATTATGGCCACCACTCGTGATAAATATCACTTGTCACTGAACTAAAGGCGTGTTAGCCCTCAGGGAGGGCTGTTGAAATTTGGCCAATCAACGAAATATCTGAGGATTATCAATGTTTGAAAGTCCATATCTGGTCTCCCGCCTCGCCAAAGTCACGCATTTTAGAGTCCTCCCACCCACGGCCATTCACGAAATCGTCACTTCGGGTCGCATTCAAACAC
>DATKXE010000182.1:0-4032 GCA_035529195.1 Anaerolineales bacterium | reverse complement strand
GAGCGTGCGGCAGGTAGCCATATACAGCGCGGCACCCATTCCTTTGTCAGCTACATCTGCGACTACGAATCCTAGTTGATCTCCAGGGAGCTGGATGAAGTCGTAAAAATCACCAGAGGTTTCACGTGCGGGTTGCAGGATGGCTGAGATCTCCCACCCGGAGATATCGGGGGTGTCTTCAGGCAGGAAACTCGCCTGGATTTTGCCAGCCTGGGCCAGCTCCTGGGTAACTTCATCATGCGCCAGCGTCACAGCAATGGATTTTGCACGCAGCGCGCGCAAACGCTTCTCAAATATATTCGTGTAAAATTCAGACTCCATTTCTTCGAACACTGCAATTGCCTCTCGATATAATGCCCTGGCACGTTCAAAATCGATTGCTTCACCACGGGCGAGATGGGTCTCTGCCCATTCAATTAATGAATATGCCCACGGCCAGCGCAGTTCGGATTGGGCAAAACGCTTGGATACTGCCTCGGCCGCGACCAGTGCCTCCGACCAGCGCTCCTGTGCGCTTGCCAGATCACGCTCAATTCCAAGTAATGATTGCAGCTGCCAAAAACTTGGTGAAGAACCGGCTATTTGCCGGGCTTCACGAAGGAGTTTGTTTGCCTCTTCCAATCTCCCCTCCCGGACGCAGATTGTACTCAACAGGCTTTGTGAATGCATGGGATCACCAACACCCCTTTTGCTGATTTCAATCCCCTCTTGCGCGGCTTGCCGTGCTTCGGACCAGTCGTCGACCGCATCAATACGATCCAGAACCAGATAAACGTCCACAATATTGGTGCTGAAGTTATGCAGCATTTGGAGATCACCTATCTGACGTGCCTCTGACCTACCTCTTCGGAGGATCTCGAGAGCTTTCTGCAGCTCGCCACTAAGTAACATCAATCCGAATTCAATACCCGCAAACTCTAACTGCGCCTGGGTTGGATCAGAAAAGGTGCTTCTGATCTGCCTGATCCGGTTTACAATCTCCTGGCCTGTTTTTAAATCACCCAAACCCAGTGACGCACCCGCAGCGCTTGCCAGCGTGAAATGCTCTTCTTGTGCTGCCCCTCGCTGTTGGGCAAGCTCTGCAGAGCGCAGGTAGTGAGCAAGTGCTGCTTTCAGGTCACCCGAATGACCAGCTGTTATCACTCCCAAATTGTGATTGGCACGAGCAGCGATTTCCAGCAAGCCGTTGGATTCAGCCAGCTCAACAGCTCGTTCCAAAGATCTTAATGACTCATCTGTGGGTACATTAGGAAGTACACCTAATGTTGTCAAGGCGTCAGCCTGAATATCCACGGCATTAAGACGTGCGGCCATTTCTAATGCCTCCCGGCATAGCGGCTCAGCTTCTTCAGGATATCCATTGAAATGGTATGCCCTTGCAGCTTCATGAATCAACATGGCTTTAGCAGGACTCTCATCCATTCCCCGAACTGCTTCTAAACCTTCCAGGCTCAATCGCAAACCTTCTGGGTGATCCCCACCGTACCAGGATGCACGTGCTGAACGGGCGTATAAACGGCCGACTCCTTCTGCGTTATCCTGCTGGCGGTAGAATTGGATACCTTCATTCCAAGTTTGGATAGTCTCATCATAGCGGCTCTGGCGATACAGCGCCTCACCGAGCAGATAAAGAAGAGCGGCCCGTTCAGGTTCTTGCTCAACTAAATCCAATGCACAGCGGAAATGGTTCTCTGCTTCCTGGTTTGCGAAAGAGGCTAAGGCATTTTCACCAGCTTCAGTACAGTATTTCAGAGCTTTTTGCGTATCACCAGCTTCGCCAAAGTGATAAGAAAGCATCGCGGCATACTCATCAATTTTATCGGGATATAGCAATTCGATGGCTTCTCCAACAGCTAGGTGCAGTTCTTTCTGGTCGGCAGACAAAATGGACGTGTAAGCCGCCTCCCTGACCAAGGCATGGCGGAAGAGATATTCTAAATCTGGTTCTAACTGTGCGATGCGAACCAAACCAGCAGACTCAAGCATGTTCAGCTGTCTAAGTAATGTCATTGCGCCTTCGCCCCCAAAACCTGCTCCAGGACTTTCACTGGGAATTGACGTCCGATGACCGAAGCAACTCGTAGCGTTTGTTTCACATCCTCCGGCAAGCGATCTATACGAGCCAGCAGCAATCCTTGCAAATTGTCAGGAATTTTAATTTGCTCAATATTTTCACCAGCGACCCAGTCGCCATTTTCCTTTGTGATCGCTTTCCGGTCAATCAGCATCCGGATGACCTCTTCCACAAAGAATGGGTTGCCCTCTGATTTTTGCAGGATCAGAGTTCGAGTTTTTTCAGGCAGGGCTTCGACCTCCAGTAAGTTGGAAACCATTTGGCGGCTTTCGGGCTCGGAAAGCGCGCTCAAATGGATCTCTGTCAGGCTCCCTCCAAGGATCTCGCGTGCAGCAGCAACTAATTTCCACCCAGGGGTATCCTGTTCCGCACGGGTAATCAGGCACAATAATAGAGGTGTTGAGGAGACTGATGGAAGCAATTTGATCAAGATATCGACCGAAGAAGGGTCCGCCCAGTGGAGATCTTCTAAAACTAATATCACCGGCTGGTGAGAATTGATACTCAGCAGAAGGCTGCGGAGAGCAAACAAATACCTGGTTTGCAGTGATTGCGGATCGAGTGAATTCACTTTATCCATTGCATCGCCTTCCAATTTCAACGAGAGCAGATGTCCTAAATATGGGTATATTTCTTGAATCTCGACAGAATCCTCTGTTTTACCAAATAATTCTTTCAGTAAGGATAACAACGCCAAATGGGTTTCGGTTTCGTCAGCTGCCCTGGGCACACCAATCAGCGAGTAAAGCAAATCAGCTACCAGGTGGTATGCCAATCCCTGTCCATAAGACAGGCAGCGTCCTTCCACCCAGGTTGAGAAAGGCGTGGATGGTTCAGCCATCACAGCAGTTTTCCATTCTCTGATTAATCTCGTTTTTCCCATGCCGGGTTCACCAGTGATCAAAGTGGCTCGACCTAAGCCTGCTCGCACTGCATCGCAGAGCATCAGAAGGGAAGCCAATTCTTCCTCACGCCCTACCATAGGGCTCTCAAACCCTGCTAGCCCTCGCACACTTCCAGGTATGACCTTGGGTTCCAGCATCTGGAAGACGCGTACCGGTTCAGACCGATCCATGACCTCGATTAAGCCCAGGTCAACACATTCGAAAACCGGTGAAATAAACGCGTAGGTGTTTTCCGAAATTAGTGCGGTCATTGGTTGAGCAGCAAATTTTATTCGCGCTGCCAGGTTAACCACACCACCGATTGGAGTGAAATCATATCGTAAGTCACCGCCAACAGGTCCGATCACAACCGGTCCTGTATTGAGGCAAACGCGCACATGAAAGTCGATACCATACTCCCTGCCTACTTCATTATCGAAATCCTCGGCGATGGCGAGCAGATCGAGTGCCGCCTTAGCAGCTCGAATTGGATCGTCTTCGTGTATCACAGGCGCTCCGAAAAAAGCCACCAAGGCATCTCCGAGTAAACGAGCGATAGTACCTTCATAGAGATAAATTGCCTGGGCAAACCGGTCGTAAGCCTTGGTCATGATTGCCGCCCATGCTTCTTCACCAACCTCTTCAGCGATGGCAGTTGACTTAACTACATCCAAATGCAAAACAGTTACGATCCGGCGTTCACCGGTAAGATCGGATGCCGCGCGAACCTTTTCCGCCAGGGGGGGAGGAGCAGCTGTAGTCAAGCGGTTGAGGTGAGCATCATCATCTACTGTGGGAGTGCGCACAGGGTGCCCGCAATGCATACAGAACCGGGCATCCAACAGCAATTCAGCCTGACAGTTAGAACAGTGATGCTTAATGGCCTCCCCGCAGTTCAGGCAAAAGCGCGCTTCTTTGGGGTTTTCAGTCTGGCAATGTGGGCATTTCATAATTTTGATAATCCATTGATCCAGTAATAAGAAATTTTCGATGATACACACAGAGAATAGAACAGCTAGTGTACATATATTGTAACGCCTGTCAAGTCTGTCGGATCGCACACAATCAAGATCA
>DATKXE010000181.1:0-2451 GCA_035529195.1 Anaerolineales bacterium | reverse complement strand
CTTGATCGTTGGAATTCTTGCCTGAAATAATTCGTTTACGCTAGATCTTTAGTCAGGCAATTGAAACCAGGGGTTATGAGGTGTTTGCCTGTGCCTCCGATTTTTTCCGGAATTCTGCCATGTTAATTTGGGTTTGAGTAAGACGGGACTGCTCAGCTGCAAAAGCCATGAAATGGCTTTCAAGAGATTCCCGAGCGGTAGCTGCTGATTTATTCCCATTTTGAAGGTTGCCGATGAAGTCACGCAGGATGCCAAAATCGCCACCTCCATGTCCCACCTGTTCGATATTGTTTGGGTATTCAAAGATTTCAACTTCCATTGAGCGATGATCGTGAATTTCGATAAATGAGCGCTGGAAGCTGAACTTTGCCAGCAGAGATGCCTGGGAGCCGTCGATGCGTAGAGTGCGTCCTTCTTCATGGGAATGACCGTGCATGGTGAGTGAAGCGCTGATCCCGCTGGCGAATTCCATGGTCACAACCTGCTGATCGACGACATCATTGTCGCAATGGTAAACGCAGCGCCCGTAAGGCCCATTTCGCAATGCCTCCCAGAGGGCTTCTTCATTTCCCGGGTCATCAGAAACCACCGAGCGCGGCCAGCCTTCATATTCGGTTAGCTCCCGCAGTTGGGGAATTATCTTGGATACAAACTGGGTTGTTTTAGGATGTCTAAGGCCTTGAGTTCCAACAAATCGATACAAAGGGTGTTTTGCCTGGCTGAGGGCGTACTTAAATGGTGCCAGATCAATGTATATCGCCGGTGCGAAAAACGGGCAGCTGTGTTCTACAGGGCAACCGTCCGTGCAGCGCTGAGGGGCACCCGGTGGAGCTTTCTCCTCTCTGAAATGTCTCAGAGAGCCAAACGAACTTAAGGAGAGCGGTGCTTCCCCGGTGAACCAGACCAGCAGATCCAGGTCATGGCAGCATTTGGCCAGGATCATGGGTGAAGATAGCGCTTGTCGACGCCAATTTCCACGCACGAAGCTGTGCGCCATATGCCAGGAAGAGACATTCTCGCGGTGGGAAATGGTGATGACCTGACCTAATCTGTTTTCATCCAGCAGAGATTTAACCTTGTTGAAGAAGTCGGTGAATCGCAGCACGTGACAGATCTGCAGGTAGCGTTTATTTTCCTCTGCGGCCAGCACGATGCTGATCGTATCTTCCAGGGTGTGAGCAATGGGTTTCTCAAGCAGTAAGTCATATCCAGCCTGGAGAGCAGCGATGCTCGACTCGGCGTGCATCTGATCTTGAGTGCAGTTAATCACCACATCTGCTAGCTGTTTGCCTTCCAGCGCTTCTTGCCAGGATTCGAAGCAGTGATCGGCAGAAATTGTGTGCTCTCTGGCGAACCGCTCCCTTCTCTCTTGTCTTGGCTCAGCCACAGCTACGAATTTAATCTGATCTGGATTGGCTAAGGCATAAGGACCGTACGCTTCTGCACCCCGAGCGCCGGCACCAAGCAGCAATGCGGTCAGTGGGTCCGGCATTTAAGATCCAATAACGCTTTCTGGTCAAATTGTGAAATAAGCATGCGTTTAATCAGCTCCAAAGCCAATAAAATCGCGCTTCTATCTGGTGGCGCATCTTTGTTGCTATCAATGGACACTTAATTATCGATTCGAGATCATTATACATTCTATCAAATTGGCTGAAGATTTGGTCCAATTGAAGACCAAAATAACCCCGTCATAAAAAAACCGCTATGTTCTCATCCCCGTTCTCTCAGCCATGGATGTTATTGAACAGGTTCTAGAATGAAGAGCGGGATTTCCCTGCCACCACTGCGTTCCAGGTACGATTGATAACCCGGGAAGTAGTGTACCGCCAGATCCCAGTAGTTTTCCCATTCCTCTTGGTCTGCGGTTCGGGCAGTATATTCTCGGGCATACCCATTCTGCTGCAATTGTGCCTTTGGGTTGGCGCGCAGGTTGTAGTACCAGGCTGGGTATGTGCTGCGCCCAAAATGGGTTGGCACTAATATGATCTTCTCACCATCTGGAATGCCGGCTAAGGGGATAGTCCTCGGTTTTCCACTCTGCGCACCGGTTGTAGTAATCACAATGACAGGCAAACCAGTCAACATGTTGGTCAGGTTTTTTTTGCCTTGTGACCATCTCAACACGGCTGTATCCATGTGGTGTAGATATTTTGAAAGGAATCCTGTGGAGATCACTTCAATCATGGCGATCTTCTGGATAAATCTTTGCCACCAGGGTATCTGAGGGTAGTTCATATTGGGATGATTCTAACTGGACTTATAGATTTCTGCAACAAACGGGATCAATGCTATCTGGTCATCTGTGGATTTCGGCATGTATACATTATTAATGCCATTTCTGAAAAGGTTGATCAACCTTGTGTGGAAGTTATTATTAGATGTTTGAGCCAGGGCACATACTGCTCAACAAACTCGCGGATAAAAAATTCCCGGGTATCAAATGGGGAC
>DATKXE010000180.1:0-4217 GCA_035529195.1 Anaerolineales bacterium | reverse complement strand
CCACCCAGCTCCAGCAGGCTCAAGCCAACCTGGGTACCAGTGATCGTTATACTTATGTCGCCGCGGATGTCTACCGGCTGCCTTTCGTTCCCAGGATCTTCGATGGCGGCACCATGATCCGCACCCTGCACCACATGGCAGAACCCCAACTCGCCTTGCAGCAAGTCCGCCTTGCCCTCCAACCAGGGGCTAACTTCACTCTTGAGTACGCCAACAAACACAATCTGAAAGCCATTCTTCGCTACGCCTTGGGGCGCCAGTCTTGGAGCCCATTCTCAACCGATGCGGTCGAATTCACCCAGCTAAACTTTGATTTCCACCCCAAATCCATCCGCAGCTGGCTGCAGAGCAGTGGCTTCTCTATTGACCGCCAGCTGACCGTGTCCCACTTCCGTTTAGGGACCATCAAGCGCTTGTTTCCCCTTGACATGCTGGTTAAGCTGGATGGCATCGCCCAGCTAAGCGGTGATTGGTGGCAGCTTAGCCCCAGCGTTTTTGTAGCCACATCCGCGATCGGCGATACGCCCATCGCCCCCCCAGGGGCAATGTTCCGCTGCCTGGTTTGCGACCAGGCTGATTTTGAACAAACCCCAACAGCCCTCACCTGTCGCAAATGCGGTCAAATCTGGGCATGTGAAAATGGAATCTACGATTTTCGCATCAAATAAAGAGCGGATCTAGATCTTTTCCAACACCCAGAAATGGGATAGACCGAATAACCGGGCGGGTGAGTTTTCCAAATCCTGTAATATCCCCCGTATCAAACGTCCAAATGTCGGCGTACGAGCAATAATATTGTCGTAGGCACCAAAAATAATCTGGCGCTGCACTATCCGCACAGGCAGGTCAGAGAATAAGGCCTTCAGATCTTTGCTGGAGTAAATGCGCACATGCGGTGCCAGGCGATCTCGATATTTTCGCGGCAGGTAATTTACCAGTGGTATATTGCCAAAATGGTAGCTGCCTCCCCAGTAAATACCATGGGTTTCAAAAGGATAACCCCGGTTGGGAACGAAAATAGCCATCCTGCCGCCGGGAGCCAGCACGCGCACCATTTCTTCTACGCACTTGCGATCGTCCAGGACATGTTCAAGCACCTCGTGATTGAGGATGAAATCAAAGCTGGCAGCTGGCAAGGGCAGTTTTTCCCCGGCAGCATTCACAATATGCGGCGCGTTCACGTGGGCTTCCTGCGCCCGGGAGAGATCAAACTCCAATCCAACTGCAAACTGGCTTTGTTCGGAAAGTCGGTCCAGGTAGAGCCCTACTCCGCAGCCATTTTCAAGGATGCGTCCCGTGAGGCGCTCGCCAGCCGCGGCGGCGATCATTTGCAGGCGCCGTTCCTGTCCACTGCGCCAGACATAAGATGGTTCTCCCCGCAGGGCAGCTTTCTCCATATCCCTGTCAGCCATTTGCCTTCCTGGTTCCCTTGCTCTGGCCGTTTATCTGCTGCCAGACACGACCAGGTGCTCCATCTCTCTCTGGATTTTCAAATTTCCATTCCTGATTAAACCCAAAACCCTGGCTGTTATCCACCCATCGCATCCAATCTGGATTGAAACCATACAGTTGGTTTATGACAACCACATCCTCCAGTTCGCTCACAAAAGGGAATTTAACCCGGTAAACATCCCAGGCCTGCTGCCATAACGCTTGAGATGAAATCGCATTGATAACCCCCCGCATTTGTAATCCAAGGATCTGCTCCCATCCACCCTGTCCAGCATGGATAGTGATCGCGGCACGTGGGTCCCGACGTATATCTACACCATGTTGGCTGTTTGAATCAGAAAAAAAATACAAGGATAACTGCTCATCACTGGCGAAATAAACATCTGCGGCATGCGCTTCACCATCGGATCCAGATGTGGCAACGGTCATGGTGCTCAAACTGAGCAAATCAGCGAATAAGCTTTTCAGCCTGGCTGAGTCTAAGAATCTTTCCATTTCGTGTAAATATCGTTTTCGATCCCAAACCGAGCCAGGACCCGGCCAACTGTATCATCGATCAAATCCGTGATGCTCGCCGGACGAGCATAAAAAGCTGGCATCGGTGGGAAGATGACGGCTCCAATTTGAGTGGCCTCGCTCATCAAGCGTAAATGGCCGCTGTGCAGGGGTGTCTCCCGCACCACCAGGATCAATGGGCGCCCTTCCTTCAAGTTTACATCAGCAGCTCGTGTGAGCAGATCGCTGGCAAAGGAATTGGCAACCGCGGATAGAGTCTTGATCGAACAGGGGATCACGATCATTCCCAACGTAGAAAATGAACCCGAAGCAATGCTCGCACCGATATCTACATGGTTGTAGGCAAAATCCGCCAGCGCCATCACATCGCGGACCTTCCAATCTGTCTCTTCAGCGATTGTCGCCTTGGCGGCCGGAGAAATAATTAGATGGGTTTCAATTTCCATCTCCCGCAGCACTTCCAACGTACGGATCCCCAGAATTACCCCGGAGGCGCCAGAAATGCCCACTACCAATCGTTTTACCCGCTCGCTCATCGATCACCTCCCAGTTCTAAGATCTGGACGTACCGCTGCCCGCTCACTTCTTGCCCCAGTGAATCGCTATCGTGCCGAACATCAAACGGCGATAATCCACCTCTTGAAACCCGGCATGCTCCATGTAATCTGCCAGCTGCTCTGCCTCCAGGAAGGCTTCCGTTGTCTCAGGTAGGTAGGTGTAGGCCTCAGCTTCACCAGTGACCATGCGACCCAGGCTGGGTATTATGACATGCAAATAAAAATCAATCAACACCCGCATGTTGTTCTCGGCTGGACGGGTGGTATCCAACGCAACCAGATATCCGCCGGGTTTCAACACCCTTAATTGTTCCCGCAGGGACTGCTTGATGTCAGTCACGTTCCGCAACAAAAAACCAGATACGACGGCCTCAAATGTTTCACCAGGAAATGGTAAGCATAAAGCATCCGCAGCCGTCCATTGCAATTTCAGGTTGGGGGTGCGGGATTTCCCTACCCGCATCATTTCCAGGGTGAAATCTGCAGCCACTGCAGAACAGTCAGGCACTTGGCGTGCAGCTTCACGAGCCAGATCGCCTGTGCCCGTCCCCAAATCAAGCAAGCGACCATCCGCCTCCAGCTGGGACCTGCGGATCACCTCCCGGCGCCAGCGTGTATCCTGCCCAGCAGTCATCAACCGGTTCATCAAATCATAGCGCTTGGCAATCCGGCTGAACATGTCCTGCACATACTGCGCCTGGTCAACCCCGCTGGTGTTTTCCGTGTCAGTCGCCAGGTTCAGCTCCTAGGAAGAGTGCATCCTCCTCCTGGGCAACCCGCCGTCCTTCCGCTACATCCACCCGGGTCAGCAGGTAGCCCCCGATGATGAAAAATGCGATCAAGGTCAGGATTGCTGGCCGGCTGCTGCCGAATGTTGTGGCCGCGAAAGCGAAGACCAGCGGCCCCAGGATCGTGGAGAACTTCTCCATGATCCCGAACAGGCCAAAGAACTCACCACTTTTCGAAGATGGTGACATGCTGGCGAACAGGCTGCGGCTCAAAGCCTGGCTTCCGCCCTGCACAACTGCCACCATCATGGCCAGGAACCAGAATTCAATCACAGAATTAAGGAAGAATCCCCAAATTGCGATGATCGAGTAGACCAGCAAGGAGAGCAGTATGCTGTTCTTGGTGTTCATCTTTTCCGCGAGACCGCTGAACAGCGCTTTCCCTAATAACCAGGCCAGCAGTAGTAAGATAATTTCCACCGCCAGAATCAAGCCCAGGATCAGGAATAAATTGCTTTGTCGCGCGGGGGGCCATACTTCGATTTGGGCAACACTCATCACATTGCCCAAACTTTCCTCATTCTTTTCCCCTGTATTGATGATGCTCAAGACATGTTCACCCGGGCTCTCAACTTCGATGACTTCTGTGACCTCATAACGGTTTGTCGGATAATAACCATCGATTCGAAATGCTTCGCCGCTGTCCGCATCGATCACAGGCTCTCCATCTATTTGCACAAACCAGATACCGTGATCAGGCCCGGTGCTGAAAACGATATTAATATTTTTTCCATTAAATGGCAGCTCATAGCCAGCGTCAGGTTCCGCTGTCAACCGGTATGTTCCATCTTCATCTCCTCCAAGGAGTGCTGCTGGGACAACCCTGCTCTCCCAGGAACCCGAATACATGAGATGGACATCTTCTGCCACGTAGATCCCTTGCCCAACCGAGACCGCAGTGTCT
>DATKXE010000179.1:0-10337 GCA_035529195.1 Anaerolineales bacterium | reverse complement strand
CGGCGATTACTGTTTGGATGGTGAGAGCATCGCCAATTTAAAGGATGAGCAGTTAGCGACTATCCGTAATCGCAAAGTTGGCTTTGTCTTTCAAAGCTTCAATTTGCTGCCCCGCTCGACCGCCCTGACCAATGTTGAACTGCCCCTGCGCTACAGTCCGCCGAATGGCAGAAAACGGCGCGAGCTTGCCAAAGAAGCCTTGGTAGAAGTCGGGCTGGGTGATCGCATCGACCATCGCCCTAATGAGCTCTCCGGTGGTCAGCAGCAGCGCGTGGCCATCGCCCGCGCACTGGTCAATGACCCCGCCATCGTCATGGCGGATGAGCCCACCGGCAATCTGGACTCAAAATCAGGTGATGAGATCATGGAATTGCTGTTGAAATTGAACCAGGACAAAGGTACAACTTTAATTATCGTTACCCACGATCCGGAGATCGCCGAGCATACCCAGCGCGTCATCCATATTCGCGATGGCGTGGTTTCAGATGCATAGGAGCCGATCATGAATTACATGCAATCTTTTATCGAGGCTTCTGAGAGTCTGCTGGCTAACAAGATGCGCTCAGGGCTGACCGTTCTGGGTATCATCATCGGTGTCGCCGCGGTGATTGCCGTGCTGGCCATCGGCAACGGTACCCAGGAATCGATCCTGGGTGAGATCCAGGGTGTAGGCACCAACCTGCTGTTTGTCACCCGTGGTGGTTCAGAAGACGTCAGCAATCCAAAACCGTTAACCTTATCGGATGCCGATGCGTTGGCCGATCCATTTTCCGCTCCCTCGATCGAAGGTGTTGCTCCAGCGTTAAACGGTAGAGTCGAAATGAAATTCGCGGGGGAAAACAAATCCACCTCCTTGGTTGGCGTCACGCCTGATTACGAAACTGTCCGCAATGTAGTGCTTTCAGAGGGTGAATTTATCACCAGCACAGATCTTTCTGGACGCAGCGCGGTTGTGATCATAGGCACTGAGGTCGCAGATGCCTTGTTTGGGCGCAAGTCTGGATTGGTTGGCGAAAAAATACGCATCGAAGGCCAGCCCTTCCGCGTGATCGGTGTATTGGAAGAGAAGGGCGGTTCAGCGATGGGCAGCGAGGACGATCAAATCCTGGTGCCCATGACCACTGCCCAGACCCGTCTGCTGCAGCGTTCTACCCCGAATCAAGTGGATGTGATTTATGTTCAGGCCGTGGATTCGGATGCTGTCCCGCAAGCCTCCCTGGAGATTTCCCAGATCTTGAGCTCACGTCACCGCACCATGATCGGCGAGGAAGATTTTTCGATCCTCTCCCAGCAGGATTTCCTCGACCTGGCTTCCACCATCACCGGTGTCCTGACCATCTTTTTAGGCGGCATCGCTGCAATTTCGCTGCTGGTGGGAGGCATCGGCATCATGAATATCATGATGGTCTCGGTCGTCGAACGCACCCGGGAGATCGGCTTGCGAAAGGCGCTCGGCGCTCGGCGCATCGATATCCTCAGCCAGTTCCTGATCGAATCATCCCTGCTCAGTCTTGTGGGCGGTTTTATCGGGATCTTGCTCGGCTGGACGCTCTCCATGATCGTTGAGCAGATTGCGGCCGGCAGCGGTACCCCCATCGTTCCAATCATATCGCTCAATGCGGTCCTGCTGGCTGTGCTTTTCTCGGCTGCCATCGGCATCTTCTTTGGGCTGTACCCCGCCAACCGCGCCTCGCAGCTCGAGCCTGTCGAAGCCTTGCGCTACGAGTGAACAGGGAGTTGCTTGACACAGATCGAACATAATCTTATATTCACCAGGGCGCAGACCGCCTTGTTAATGAAAAGGGGCCAGAATATTTACTCTGGCTCCTTTTGAATAAATCCGAGGAACCCATATAAACATGCTCAGTGCCAGCTCCTGTGAATGTTCAAGTTAGTGATTATTCTAGATTCAACCCCTCCCCTGTTTACGGGGGAGGGGTTTGGGGTGGGGGAAAAGCAATAGAACCCACTTCGGCAAGCTCAGTACAAGCCCTTGCGCATATTCTAGCTAGATAAAATACTGCAATGGAGCCTTTTAGGTGACCAGTTCCGAACCACCCCCTTCCCTATGAATTGAGCTCAAAATAATCAAGTGATGCTGGCGTTACCTATTTTTGTTCAATCATAACCCTGAAAAATGGGTTGCTTACTTCCCCGGAAACTATCAGATTTCATATTCATTTTCAGAATCACATTTTTACCTGTTGGATAATCTGTTCTAATGTTTTCCACAGTTTCATTTCTTTACCAACAGATTCACTGGTGGTCATGTCATTCGGGTTATTCTTCATTGCTGAGGCATGTATTGGATCCCGATACAGGTCGTTGAACCAGCGCGATTCACGGACAAACTTTTGTTGCTCTAACATAGCGTATATCTCTATCCCAGTCAGCAAATCACCATGTTGAGATAACAAATAGGCATATGCCCCTAGGGAAAAATGGGTGAAATAATGGGAATGGCCATCGTGATGGTATTGCAACGCCTGTTGGATGATTTCCCAGGCTTTCTCCCGCTCACCCATCTTGAAGGTAGCAACACTCAAGCCAGCAAGTACCTTACCCTGTCCCCACTTTTCGCCAATTTTCATGCCGTTAATGCTTTCCTGAAAAATTTCCTGGCTTTCAGAGATTTGGCCCTGTACCAGCAGCACCTCTCCTAAGCCACATAAACGGTAAGCGTACTGGTAGGGGGTGCCGCCTTTAATATGAATTAACGCCTCCTTGAAATGATTTTCGGCAGCAGGATAATTCCCTAGGTGGCAAAGGGTTTCCCCGACCTCAGCTAGGTAGATGCCGGTGTTCTGGCGATCGCCTCGTTCTCGAGCATAAGCCAGCTTTTTTTCCCTGACCTCAAGCAATTCTGCATAGCGGCCATTTGTGTTTAGAATTGGGTCTACTGCGACGAGTGACATTTCTTTGCTGAGTGGATCTCCTAACTTCTCAAAGATTTCACAGCTTTCCTGCATCAAAGCCGCTGCTTGAACGGGCTGACCTAAATGATAGGCCACAACCATACAGTACATATACAGCAAATAAGCCGTATTGAATAAGTCGCCAGATTTTCTTTTGAAGTGAATGGCCTCGGATAGATACTGGTAAATTTTTTCTGAAGTCACTCCCCCCGTGTCGATGGCACGCAGCATCAAATATGAGAAGCCGGAAAAATCTTGCAGCTGCCGGTAAATCCCAAAAGCACGATCATAATATTCAACGGCACCTTCCCGGTTACCAAGGTAATTCTCAACGATTGCTTTCGTCATGAACAATCGCGCCCACAAAGGAGTAAAATCATTTTGTTTTCCCCCAAATCCAGGCATCATTTCCAAAGCAGAGTCTATTGATTCCCCTGCAGTCTTGTGATCATCCAGATTCAAACAAAAAATGCTTTTCCAGGCCAGCAAATTCGCACGAATTTCTGTTTCGCATTCAGCCTCTGCCCCTTCCAGAGCGGTTAAACCAAGCTGACAGGTTTTCAATCCTTCTTGATTGCGAAGGGTACGCAGGTAGAAATAACACAGCCCTTCTAACCCACTTTTGATCTGCTGAATTTGCTTTCCTTGGGTAACCCACACCCAGGCTGCCTGGATATTATCGATTTCCTGCCGTATGATAGGGAGCAGCTCAACCTGATCAGGTCCTTTCAAGCCATCTCCCCACAGGCTTAAAGCTACACAATAATATGCCGCATGTCGATCTCTTGTATTTTTGTAATCCACAGGGGATTGGCATATTTTCTCGAGGGCGTATTGACGCAGCAGTTCGTGGATCTGGAATCCACCTGAACCTTTCTGGCGAATGAAGGAGCGATCCATGAATCTCTTCAGGTCCGATAGGGAAATTCCAGTCACTTTTTCAGCGGCTTCCCGGGTGAAGCCCCCTTGAAACACGGATAACCTGGCGAGTGCAGATTGATCATAGAGATTGAGATATTTCCAGGAATAATCCAATACGGCTCGCATGCTTCGCTGCCGGGTTGGCATATCCTGCATTTCGGTCTTCAAAAAATCAAGATTGAAGCGTATTTCAACCAGGATTTCCCAGGGGAAAAGTGTGTTTACCCAGGATGCTGCCATTTCCAGCCCTAGCGGCATACCTTCCACGAACTGGGTGATAGCAGCAATATCCCGATAATTGCCCTCATCGACCTGAAAATTTCTCGAGGTCCGTTGGGAAGCATGAACAAACAGTTCGACAGCGGGGTAACGGAGGATTTCATCGAATTTCCTAGGATCCGACTCGGGGTAATCCAACCCCTGAACTTCGAACACCCATTCCCCTGAGATCTTGAGCCGCTCTCGGGAGGTTACCATGAATTTGACGCTGGCTGCTTCGGCATGCAGTTGGTGCAGTATGGCAGCTTCTGAAGTGAAAGCCTCGAAATTGTCAAAAATGATCAGCAGTGTTTTTTCTCGTAAAAACGAGTTGAGCTGGCTACCCAGGGAGCCCTCTTGAGGGTATAAAGAAAGCCCGAGAGTCTCTGCGATCTTGGGCACCAGGGCAGAGATACCTTTCAGTCCTTCTAAAGATACAAAATAGACCCCGTCAGGAAAAGTAGCGCTGATCTCCTGTCCGACTTGGTTGGCCAGGCGAGTTTTACCGATGCCGCCCATGCCGGTGAGGGTCAGCAGCCAGCAGTCCGGGTTATGAAGCAACCCGCTAATCTCCCTTATTTCTATCTCCCGGCCGATGAATGTGGTTGATTGAACCGGTATGTTGGTTTTGAAGGTAACCCGGGCTGGGGTCGAGAGGATTTGTTCCAACCAGGAAGTTCGATTGCTTTCGGTTAACAGGATTTGACTACCCCCGGTTTTCACAGGTGACGAAGAAGAGCGACTCTCTCGAATTTGGTTGTAAAGATTCGCAGTTTCCATTTCAGGTGCCAGGTCGAGTTCTGTTTTTAAAACAGTCCGACATAGCTCGAACTGGCGCAGGGCTGCATGCATCTGTCCGTTTTTGGCAAACAATGCCATCAACCTGCGGTGAGCATGTTCATCCAGGTTGTCGATTGCCAACCAACGCTGGGCATATGGGATTGCCTCGCTGATTCTGCCACGCTGGTCCAGGCCATTTACTAAATTTTGAAGGCTCTCACGGAATGTCCTCCGGATGATTTCGGATTGCATAAACTGCCAGTCATCGAATTGAGGACAGGCGCTCAGGCTGAACCCCGACAAGAAATCCCCCCGGTAGAGACGGATGGCCGCCTCTAATTGGCTGATGCATTGATCACATGGGTTCGCGAATGAATGATCGTGGTCTTTTACCCCCCGAAGCAATGCCTGGTACTGGTTAACATCCATCTGGAAATTCGTTAAAGAGGGAATGCCGACCCACTCCCTGCTGATCTCCAACCAACCATCTCCGAGGACGTTATTGATCTCCCATAAGGTGCGCCGGAGGTAGGCATAGGCCTTGGATTGTTCGTATTCCGGCCAGAATAACCCTGATAGGAACTCCCTGGATTGTGACCGCCCTTCAACCGCGAGATAAACGAGCAAGGCGACGGCTTTGCGGCGTTTGATTTCGACTTGCTGGTCGTTCAACGCTATCTGCAGTGGACCCAGACCAGAGATATACAAGGCGTCCATTTCATGATTATAGCGCAGAGGAAACGCTGGCGGAAACGATTAGGAAACGGTTGGAAGGTAGACTCGTTGACAAGAAGATAAATATTAATACCCGGAGGTGAAAATGAAAGCACAAGTACTTGATGTTATTTCCCGGAAGAAATCGATGCCGTTTGATATCGCAGCCATGGATGATTTCGGGTTAGCAGAAAAAGGCTATGTCGATGCCCAAACAATTTTGGATAACGCAAATATTTTGCTGTATTGTCTAGATCCGCAAAACAAACAAGCTGTCTTCGTTGAAATCCCTGATGCAGCCGATATCCTTGCGGCTCCGTTCTATTACATCAGTCAGTATGAGAATGCTACCCATGTGCTAAAAATTTCTTACGAGACACTGGAACGACTCGCTAACCAAGTTGTGTTTGATGAAAAACGCATGATTTTGATCTATTCCATGGGGCGCTGTGGCACTACAGTGACCAGTTCAGCTTTCAGTCAGGCAGAAGACGTAGTCAGCCTGTCTGAACCTGATATATTCACTCAATTAGTGAAAATGCGCGACTTTTCCAATACCAATGATCCCGAGATCAGCAAGTTGGTTAGGTCTTGTTTGCTTTTGACATGCAAAGACCAGGTGAATGGCCATCAACCTTTTTGGGTAATCAAGTTTCGCAGTTTTGTGCTGGATATCGCTGACCTGATCTATGCTCAATTTCCACAAGCGAAAAGTTTGTTTCTCTACCGGCACGTTGATCCTTGGGGAAATTCGTTCGCACGTGCTTTTGGCGGCAACACAACTCCTACTCAGGAGCAGTTGATAGGCTTTTGGATGTGGTCTAGGATGGTGGTAAAAAAACTGGATTGTTACAATCTCGTTAGTTTGGAAGAAATCAGTCCAGGTTTGATGATCAGTTTGATGTGGCTAAATTATATGGAACGCTGCTTAGAACGTCTGGATGCTGGGCAAAAAATTCTACCTGTCCGCTATGAAGATTTAAAAGCTGATCCTGAACACGTAATCGGAAAAATTTTTGATTATTGCGGAGTTCATGTTTCCGATACAAATAAATTGCTTGATGTGCTAAACAAAGATTCTCAAGCTGAAACACCCATTTCCCGTGACCAATTGAAACAAGTTGATTGGGCTATAGGTCCTGATGATATCGCAATTATTCAAAGAGTAATTGCTGAGCAACCCATCATCAATACACCAGATTATCAGCTACCAGGAACATTGAAACTGAATTGAAGGGTAAAAAAGAAAGCTCCTGATTTGATTCTATATACTAACCTATCCTGATTATAACCCTGCAGTACAGAAGCGCATGGAGGATATTTTACAGCAGCGAAACCCGGCTTAGATAAACACCTCAGGTTCTAGGGTCGCCAACTCGGGCATCTAAAAGTAAAAAGAAAGGAATGAATAATCATGAAAGAGAACCGCAATGAAATCGAAATTCAAGCCACACCAGAAAAGGTTTGGGAAACCCTGACGGATTTAGGAAAATATCCTGAATGGAATCCATTGCTATGCCGCGCCGAAGGAAAATTGACGGTCGGTGAAAAAATCAACTTAACAGCTAGGTCAGCGTCGAGCGAGATGAACTTACACTGTTCGGTAACAATGGTAGAACCAAATCGCCAATTCTCATGGAAGTTTCATGTTATTCTCCCGTTTCTTTTCAGAGGCGAGCATATATTCAAGATTGAGCCAATCAACGAACACAAAGTTCGATTCATCGACCGGGAAATTTTCCATGGCTTACTGGTCCCTTTGCAGGCAAAAAAATTGGAAACGGATTCAAAACCTGCTATGATCGCGATGGGCGAAGCGCTCAAAAGAAGGGTAGAAAACTGAAATGGGACAATCTCCATCATTAACCGATCAAGGAATTTTCCTTCAGGTCAACGGGCTACATATGTATTATGAGACACATGGCGGAGGGATTCCTGTTATCCTGCTCCATGGCGGACTGGAAACCTGCCAGATGTGGGCGCCTGTTATCCCCTCGCTCTCAAAGAGCTATCAGGTCTTCACGCCAGACAGTCGTGGACATGGCCGGACGGATAACCCTTCAGGGAAGTTCAGTTTCCCTTTGTTGGCGGAAGATATTGCCCTGTTCATCCAGGCTTTGGGGCTGCAGAACCCCCTGCTGGTGGGTTATAGTGGCGGTGGGCAAACTGCTTTGCATATGGCAATGACTTACCCGAGCCTGGTCCGAGGCTATATGATCGGTGGAATTTTCAATTCCATGACGGCTGAATGGCGCCAGATGATGCAAGGTCCCTTGGGTTTCGAAGGTCCTGGAATTGTGAATATCGAGCGAGTGATTCAGACGAATGCCGAATTTGTTCGATCTCTAGAGAAAAAGCACGATGTTTTCCATGAGCCGGGCTACTGGAAAAGCTTGCTAACCCAGGCCTCCCAAGCTTGGTGGGAGCCGCCCATACATACCCAGGCTGACTTTGCGAAAATTACCGATCCCGTACTTTTCTGGTGCGGTGACCGAGATGTGTTTTGTCCCCCGGAACAGTCCCTGGAGATGTACCGGATGGTAAATAAGGCCGAACTGGCTGTTATTCCGAATGCAGATCATTTCACGATGGCGGGGCAGTTTGATATTGCGATTATGATCTTGCTGGACTTTATGAAAAGGGTGATTGAACCCAATTAGCCAGGTAAGTATGTTGAAGCTGGTCTCATTACAGGCCAAAGATCTGGAAACCAACACCAAAGCCGGCATGATCGCCATGGGAGAAGCGCTCAAGAGAAGCACAGAAAACTAAAAATTTACTTTGAATTAGAGCTTGGAGGGTATCAATGATGGTATAGTTTTCCATCTAAACGCAAATATTTACCAAACAAACCGCCAACGAAATTCTGTTGAGCGGTTTTGTTATTCTGAATATCTTTGATTCAATATCAATTACTTGGATATCATGGAAAACTGGGTATCGGACTTGAACCAACAACCTTAAATTGAATAAACTACAAATCGGACTTGAACCACTAATCACCGGATTCAAGTTCGTTTTTATCAATTTCAACCCCCAATTCCTGCAATTTCCCCATGTTTTCGAAACGCAGCATAGACAAGAACCGTTCGACAGGCATGTCAAACGGTTCTTGTGGAACTGATGACCTCAGCAGGACTCGCATCGTATCCCCACGGTCTTGGCATGGGAGTCTGCAACCTGGACCTGACAAGGGTAAGCCCTGTTAGGGTACATCCTGAAGGGGCTATCAATTAAATGTGACAGTGTCAGTGTCAATACTGAGTTTCTAATAGATAGGGGCAATAAAGGAAAAACCCCCGGATATAAAGTGTATCAGAGGGAAATGACGATTAAGTCTTGTCCGTTTACTTTCCCATTATTATTTCCACCCGCAGGAATGCTTCCGTGCGGATGTGGGAGATTGAGTTGATGTCCCGGTGGGGTGAGTTGGTGTTGCTCCGTATCCGCCAATTTTAACAGCAGTATCAACGACGGGTAAACCGTTGATTGGAGGTAGACCGCTAAAGTTTAAGCGGATAATTCCAGAGCTGTTGGAAGAAATTGTTCCCCATCTTTTATGAAGAGTCCCCTTGGAATTGAAATCCCACCACTCAATAGTAAAGCGGGTATTTGCTTTCATTCCGCTTATGGTAAGGGACCCAGTCAAATTGCCTGAATTTGGAGTTCTCCATTTATGGTCCAAATCTTGGATCCAAAGGTGAGCTTTTGTGGCACTTGAGCCGTTGTTGTTCTTTTGGCCAACTACTCTAGTACCCGCAGGTGGTGATACGCTTATATCAACATATCCTCCGGCATTAAGGGGAATATTGCTCATAAAGTCGTTGTAGGGTGCAAAAACATCAAACAGACCGTTTGAAGTATCACCGTCAGGACCCGGATTGGTTCGAATATTTCCCGACCACCAATAAAGCTCATACATCCCCCCCGGGTGAAGCATCGCCCAGGTAATGTTATGGAGCCAGACGCCGTTTATATCATTTGCCAAAGCGCTTTGCTCTTTTTGCTGTTCCAGCGAATCAATACCCGCCTCTCCCCTGACAATTGGCATATTTCGGTTCGCTGCAAGCAGCATGTCACGGGTGTCATCGCTGTATACGATATGATACTTTGCAGCATCGGATTCTAGAGAGCGATCGTCAATCCACCCCGAACTTATATATGCATGAACATCCGCATAATGCACGGATTCGTAACTTTTATTTCCCCAAAATTCACTTGCGGGGAAATCAGCCCAAAAAGATGTGGTTGCCATATGGTTATGGTCGAGCGCGTTGATTGTTTGGGCTAAATGGTTGGTAGTATCATAAAGTTGACCGGAGCCCGGATTACCCTCATTTACGAGTTCCCATGAGTGTAGTGCTCGCGAATATCCCCATCGCGCAGCCAGGTATCTCCAATAGTAAGTATGGAGTCTGCGTACTTTTTCCCCGCTCCATGAATAGAAATTAGCTGGACTTTTTCTCGGTATAGAAGGGTCAAAAAATCCGTCTTCCAGCCGAATCCTGTTAAGGATATTATCCTCTTTGTCTGTAATTACAGGCTTAAGATGTATTCCGTAACGCTCTGCTGAGGAAAATATCTCGTCGTAATTCGAAGATGAGATCTGGTCAAAATAATTATGATAGTTCATTTGCCCTTTAAATACTATGTTGGGGCCAATCTTTCCTTCTCCAAGATCCTCTCCGATGTAAATCTCGTCTATGTATGCAGAACCACCTGATGTTATACCAACAGCCAAAGCCTCGC
>DATKXE010000178.1:0-10620 GCA_035529195.1 Anaerolineales bacterium | reverse complement strand
AATCGAGGAAATTTAAATGCGTGAAATCTTCTACCCAGCTACTGTCGCCGTGATCGGAGTCTCAGCAAAACCAACCAATTTAGGCCGCAATATTGTCGCCAATCTAGTGGAATATGGGTTCAACGGTATCGTTTATGCTGTCGGACCCAGCGGAGGTATGATCGAGACCCGGCGAATTTACCGCGCGGTGGGGGATATACCAGACCATGTAGACCTGGCAGTGATTTTTACTCCTGCTCAAACGGTGCCGACGATTTTGGAGGAATGTGGAAAAAAAGGTATCCGCTGGGCGATCATCGAAACCGCTGGCTTCAGAGAATACACCGCTGAAGGACAGCAGCTTGAAGATGAGATCTCCAAAGTTGCTGCTGAATATGGGATCCAGTTCGTGGGACCGAACTGCATTGGAGCGATCAATATGGAAAATGGCATGTGTGTGCCATTCCCGCGCCTGACAAAGTTTGTCAAGCAGGGTGATGTATCCATGATCACCCAGAGTGGTGGGGTAGGCATGAGTGCCTTGAATTTAATGGCCAATGAAGGTCTTGGTTTGAACAAATTTGTATCGGTGGGCAATATGCTCAATATCGACGCCGAGGATATGCTGGAGTATCTGATCACCGATGATGGCACAAGTTTGATCTTCATGTATCTTGAGAGCATTCGCGATGGACGCAGGTTGATGGACATCGCTCGCAAGTCCCCTAAACCAGTGGTGATCTTCAAGGCCAATATTGGTGAGTTGGGCAAGAACATCGCCCAATCTCATACTGCCTCGCTGGCCAGCGATGACAAGATCGTAGATGCGGCCTTCCACCAGGCGGGAATCATTCGTGTCAACTCCGCTACTACCGTGGGCAATAATCTAAAGATTTTGGGTTTACCCCCGATGAAGGGCAAGAACCTGGCCATTATCTCTCGTTCTGGGGGCCACGCGGTGATTGCCGCGGATGCTACCGAACTGGCTGGCTTCAACCTGGGACATTTCCCGGACAGTTTCTTGCGCGAGATCGAGCAGCACTTCAGGGCTTCCGTGATCCGTCTGACCAATCCGCTTGACCTGGGTGATTTGTTTGATTTGGATGTTTATGCCGAAATCTTTGAGCAGACGCTGCAGCTGGAGGATGTGGATGGTATTGTTTTCCTGCACACATCGCTATCTGAATCGGAGAACCTGACCAGCCGCAAATTATTGGACCGCATGATCGATCTGGTGGAGAAATATGATAAGCCGATTGCGTATTACATCTCGGCTGCTGCTGAAGAGGTTTATTACTTGAAGCAAAATTACGATTTCCCGATCTTCACCCAGGTGGTTGAAACCATCCGGGCTTTGGGAATGAGCCACCATTACCATGTTCAAACCGCCAAAATCCGCACGAAAAGCGAAATCCCGGTTTACGAAGTAGACCGTCCGGGTGTGGAAGCATTAATTTCTCGAGCCAAGGCAAAGCAGCGTGATTTGCTGATCTCGGAAGCACTCCAGGTTCTGGAGCTCTACGGGATACCCACGGTTCCCAGCCAGATCGCCAAAACGGACAAAGAAGCCCAAGCCGCGGCTGAAGAGATCGGCTATCCGGTGGCGATGAAAATTATAGCCGCGCAGATCTCCCACAAGTCCGATGTAGGTGGGGTGCAGTTGAATCTGCGCAATAGCACCGCTGTGGCAGAGGCGTTTGAAGATATGATGGAACGTATACACCGCGCGTATCCAGAGGCAAAATTGGATGGCGTTTTGGTGCAGCCCATGGTGACCGGAGGTAGGGAACTGATCCTAGGTGGGCGCCAGGACCCGCAATTTGGACCGGTTGTGCTGGTAGGTCTGGGTGGGATATTTGTCGAGATTTTCGAAGAGTCACAGGTGCGCGTGGCCCCGCTCTCGCGCCGAACTGCGCTGGAAATGATCCAGAACCTGCGTGGCTACCAAATCCTGGCTGGCGCACGCGGGCATAAACCCGTTGATATTAATTCGGTGGTCGAGACGCTGCTGCGTTTGTCCCAATTGTTAGTTGATTTTCCAGAAATCAAGGAATTGGATATTAACCCCCTGAGGGTCTTCTATGAAGATGCAGGCTGTAAGGCGCTGGATGCGCGCATGATTATCGAATAACGGGTGCAAGAAATGAACTCGTTGCCTGGGACATCCTCGAGTTGGGTATCCAGCGAGGTGCTTGATCGGCTCAATCAATCCTGGATTGAGATTTGCGAATTGAAATGATTCCCGTAAAATTAGAAAGGCCAGAAGATTGGCATGACCAGTATTACTACCACCAGCACGACCAGGGTCAATGGCAGACCGACTTTGATGTAATCACTGAAACGATAACCACCCGGACCCATGACCAGCAGGTTAGCCGGGTGACCTACGGGACTCAAGAAGGCTGCTGAAGCCGCCACTGCGACGGTCATTGCCAGGGGATAGGGAGAGATTCCCAAATCGCTGGCGGTATTCAGCGCGATCGGGGCTAATACCACTGCCACGGCCGCATTGGGCATCACTTGGGATGCGAGAGAGGTCAGGATGTACAGACCGCCCATCACAACTGTTGGCCCGTAGACACCTAGCCAGCCCACCATCCAGGTTGCTACGAAGCTGGCCGCGCCAGTTTTCTGCATGGCGATTCCGAGCGGGATCATGCCCGCGATCAGGAAAACCGCTTTCCATTCTATCGAGCGATAAGCCTCATCCATCGTGAGACAGCCGCTCAAAACCATTAATGCCACACCCACCACAACCATGATGGCGATCGGAACCAGACCGAGTATGACCGGCAGAAGCACGACCACCATGATCAGTACTGCCAGCCAGGCTTTATTGCTGCGTGGTGCTTCTTGGGCCTCTTCGGTCAGCACCAGGAAATCCGAATCGCTGCCCAACATTCGAATTCTCTCTCTTGATCCGTGTAACAAGAAGGCGTCGCCAAAGCGCAGCGCCATTTCACCCAGGTTTGAGTAGTAGGCGCGCCCTTCCCGCCAGATAGCTAAAACGCTGAGACCATATTTGACCCGGAAATGAATTTCGCGCAAGGTCTTGCCAACCAGTGTGGTGTGAGGAGAGAGCACGGCCTCCATCAAACCGACTTCGGCGGATTCGAGTTCGCTCAGTTCAGGAGAAGCATCGGATTCTATTCTGAGGCTCTGCAAGCCATCGACAGTGAACAAATCATCCCGTTTGCCTTTCACCAGTAAAGTATCTCCGGCTTCCAGACGCTCGTTTGGGTCGGGCATTAACTGGGTTTTTCCATGGCGAATAATACCCATCACCCCCAATCCGAAGGCATCTCCCAGCCTGCTCTCTGTCAAAGATTTCCCCACCAGCGATGAATCCTCGGGGAGTCGCACCACCATCAAGCGTTCTTCCAGGTGATAGATCCCGTCTGGTTGAGGTGCTGTCGCAATCAGCATTTCTTCCTCACCAACGGCATTAATCTGGTCACGATCGCCCTGGACCAGCAGCTTATCTCCGGCTTGCAAAAGGATTTTTTCCAGGTTGGTACGCCAGATAGTTTCGTCCCTCCGGATGGCAAGCACTATGGCACCATAGTGCTTTCGCAGGTCAGCCTGGCGCAAAGTACGGGCGACGAGTGATGATTCCGGGGAGATTTCCAGCTCAACCAATTCGATCTCGGCCGAGATCAGCCTCTCAATGGGGAATCTTTCGTCTTCGATGACGAATTGCTGTCGTCCGCGCAGTTCAGATAATTGGTCAAGGTTCCCTTCAACCAGTAGCCTGTCCCCTGGCTGAAGGACTGTCTCTGGATCAGGTGCGAGCAGGGTATGCCTTTCATGGATGATGGCAACCACGTTCAAACCTAGGATTGAACCCAGCCTGCTTCTACCGAGGGTCTTACCTGCCAATGTCGAGTCGTCAGGCAGGTGCACCATAACCATGCTGTCCTGCAGTTCATATAATTCCTTAAAATCTGCCTGGTCACCTCTTACTGTTTCGCGGCCGATATCTCGGTTTGGCAGCAGGCGGCGACCCAGCAGAAGGATGAATGCGATTCCAGCCACCAGCACGAATAATCCCACCGGGGTGTAGTCAAACATGCCGAAGGGTTCAAAATTGGCGGCGCGCAAGGCTTCGCTGATCAAGATGTTCACCGGGGTACCGATCAGTGTGATCATACCTCCCATTAGAGTGGCAAATGCCAGAGGCATGAGCAGCTTGGAAGGGGGGATTTTTGTGCGCCTGGAGATGTCGATCACCACCGGCAGGAAGAGAGATGTGACACCGATCGAGTTCATGAATCCAGATAGCAATCCGGTCATCAGCATGATCACCAAAACCAGCCGGGTTTCTCTATTGCCGGCCAGCCCTAATACCCGGTTCCCTACTAATCCGGCGACTCCTGTCCTGGCTAACCCGGCACTGAGGATCAACACCGCCCACACGGTGACCACCGCAGCGTTGCTGAAGCCGGACAATGCCTCAACCGGAGTCAGGATTCCGGTCAGGGCTAAACTGGCCATGACCAGCAAGGCAACCAGGTCCACCCGCACCCGTTCGGTGATGAACAATAAGACCGCAAGGGTGGTGATGGAAAATACGATGGCAATATCGAGAGTCATTTTAGTGGGTCGAATTCATTTTATCTTGGATTATCTTATTCTACCTCGATTGTTGAGCAAACAAGATACACACGGAATATTTTACCCAATCCAGCCCGTGAGGTAATCAAAAGGACCGCTCTGTGCATGCCTGGAGCGGTCCTTTTTCGTTTTCTGATCAGATAGAAATTATTGTCTTGCCAGCAGGCGCTTAAAGTCAGCTTCCTCGTCTTGAATCACATCGCCGCTAA
This sequence comes from Anaerolineales bacterium, assembly GCA_035529195.1. Lineage (GTDB taxonomy): Bacteria > Chloroflexota > Anaerolineae > Anaerolineales > UBA4823 > PFL25. The sequence goes on along the minus strand of DATKXE010000178.1, from coordinate 5,818 downwards.
CATCGATCGTTACGCTGTGGATCTTTCCAGTGAATTCAAACGGCGGGTCGTAAAATGGACCCACTGGCGCACCGGGATCGGCTCCAACGCTCCAGCCGCCGGTCAAACCCATGCTGAGCGGTGTGGTCAGCGCATACTCCTCTTGACCAACCAGCTTGCCGTCAATATACAGCTGTGCCCGTCCAGGTGTGCCTTTCCCTTTTGCAATGTCCGGGTTCCCGGTCACCTCGAACTCGAAGCGCAGGGCATGAGATCCTTCTGGGACCGAATCCCGCGACTCGACGTGCGGGTAGTCACGGGCAACGTAGTTGTGGACATGATGCAGCTTACCGCCTAGCATGTAAAAGGAAAAGCCGCCATCTGTGCCGCCGTATGAGATCAGGGCACCTTCCGCACCGCCTGCGGGAATCTCGACTTCAGCAGTGATGGAGTGTGTGCGGTTTAATATCCGCGGCCCCGCATTATAAGGGACAGATTGCGTTCCAGGGAAAAACGTGTACGATTTGCGGTCAATGGCGATCTGGGGTCGTTGCTCCGCGAAGCGTGCCGTACCGCGTCCATCCACAGGCATGACGTTGTACTTACCGGCTTCGACGTACCACATACCGATCATCTCGATCAGCTTGTCACGGTGTTCCTCGGCCAGGTCGCGGTTCTCCGCCCAATCCTGCTCAACGTGGTACAGCTCCCAGTGCTTGGCGTCCAGCTCGGTAAGCTTCTCGGCCGGGATGGGCTCGCCGAAGAATGCCCCAGCTTCGGTGAATGACGGACCCGGCCATGGGCAGACGGCCCGCCAACCATCGTTGTAGATCGAGCGGTGACCCATCATCTCGAAGTACTGTGTGTGACGCTTACCAGCAGCCTGTGCATCGTCGAAGGTGAAAGCGAAAGAAAGGCCTTCAATCGGCGACTGTGTCACGCCTTTGATGCTCGTCGGGGGTTCGATCCGAAGCGCATCTAGGACCGTCGGGACCATATCAATGGCGTGGGCGTATTGGCTTCTGATTTCACCACTGGTCTTGATCCCCTTTGGCCAGTGCACCATAAAAGGATCACTTATGCCGCCGCGATAGGTCTCGCGCTTCCAGCGGCGGAAGGGTGTGTTGCCGGCCCAGGTCCAACCCCAGGCATAATGATTGAAGGTGTTGGGTCCGCCCAGCTCGTCGATTTTCCTCAGGTTTTCCTCGAGCGATTCGGGGACGTTATTGAAGAACAGGTTCTCGTTAACCGAACCAGTTGGTCCACCTTCGGAGGAGGCGCCGTTGTCTGATATCACCATGATCAATGTATTATCAAGCTCGCCGACGCTCCTCAGGAAATCGAGCAGACGACCTATGTGGTGGTCAGTGTGGGTCAGGAAGCCGGCATAGACCTCCATCATACGGGCATAGAGCTGCTTCTCGTCTTCTGTACACTCCTCCCAGGGTTTCACGTCGGGGTCATGGCGGGAGAGTTCAGTATTTGCAGGGATGACTCCTAGCTCCTTCTGGCGGGTGAAGACTCTTTCACGATAGGTATCCCAGCCATCATCGAATTTGCCCTTATACTTGTCGGACCACTCTCTAGGTACGTGGTGCGGGGCGTGCATCGCACCGGTGCAAAAGTACATGAAGAAAGGTTTGTTTGGAGCAACCTGCTTGGAATCGGCGATAAAGGAAATGGCATTGTCAACCAGATCCTCGGTGACATGGTAGCCCTCTTCGGGCGTGCGTGGCGGTTCGACCTGGTGGTTGTCGTAAACTAGTTCGGGGTAGTACTGGTGCGTTTCGCCACCCAGAAAGCCGTAAAATCGCTCGAAGCCGCGACCCAGGGGCCAGCGGTCATAAGGTCCAGCAGCTGAGATCTGGTCTGCAGGGGTGAGATGCCATTTGCCGATCGCATAGGTGTTGTATCCATGCTCATGGAGGATCTCGGAGAGAAAACCGTTTTCGAAGGGGATATTGCCATTTGCCCCAGGGTAGCCGGTTGAGGCTTCCGTGATGCAAGCCATGGCGTTCGAGTGGTGGTTGCGCCCGGTCAGCATGCAGGACCTGGTTGGTGAGCACAGCGCGGTGGTGTGCATGTTGGTGTACAGCAAACCATTTTCCGCCAGGGAGTCCAGGTTGGGGGTTTCTATCGGGCTGCCGTAGCAGCCTAATTGCCCGAAACCAGTATCATCCAAAACAATGTAGAGTACATTCGGCGCATCCTCCTTGGCGCGCAGCGGTTCAGGCCAGGCCGGGCTGGATTGATCGAATGTGCGACCGATCACCCCGCTGAAAGCGGTGCCGGGTTTATATTCTTTTAGGGGCATATCAACTCCTTGTTTGGGTTTTTTCTTGAACAGATTCCATTGCGCGGAATGCTGACTTGAGATTATATTATCACAAACAGGAATCTTTTATAAGAGATTTTCGGTTGTCAATAGCGGAGTATCAATCTTCAGCAGGTGCTTCTGGAATTAATTTTGAAATGACCCGGTCTCTGATCATACAAAGTAAAAAAGTGACCACAGCCAGGGCTACCAAAGTGTTTAACCAGCGTCCATCCCAGGTTTTTCGGACGGTTGTTTCGGATGATATTGCGGCTTGATCTGAATCCGCAGCGAAAACATACGTCAGCGTGTCATCTATGGGAGAAGCCTGCTGAGTCGCCCAAATAATTAAATCTCTCTTCGCGGCTGTGAATTGATCGAATTCACCAAATGAAAGATGGCGACCATCATTGCGGTTAAACGCTAAGCGAGCTGAATATCCCGTGCCCCAGCTGGGATCGGCCATGTACCACTTGTCTTGTGAATTATATTCAACCCAGGCATGTCCCCCACCAGGTGTACCTGAAGAAATCACCTGAGGCAGCGAAAAAAGAATATCTGGAAGGATTGTGCCGATGATCATTCTTGCTGGTATCCCGGAAGCCCGGCAGAGAGCAACCATCAAGCGCGAATAACCGATACAAGCACCCATACCCGTTCGATAGGCTTCTAAGGCTGAGATATTTGTTTCTTCACACCCATCTGCTGTATATTCGAGATGGTCAATAGTGAATCTAAAAATTTTGAATGCATCATCCACTTCAGAGCCATCAGTTAACCAGCTAATAGTTTTCTTAATTTCCGAATGGTCTGATTCGATGCCTTCCTGGGGGAGCAGGTGATGTTTTTCAACGGGTGCTTGCCATGAGGCTTCTCCCTGCGGCAAGATAATATCGTATTCCACGATAGCTGCCCTTTCTCCCTCCCCGGGTATCTGATCCCATAATTTAAGCGTATCAATGTAAGCAAGCGAGCGCTTATCCTGGCTGCCATCCCATTGCACTAATAAATTATTCACCGATTGGTTTGGCCCACTCTTTGGCAGGATGAGACCTAAGTAAATGTTTGCTTCACCAATTTCTTGGGAAAATTGAAATGTCTTCGTGATGTGATAATGAACTTTTGCAGGAAGCCATGCATATGCAGCGAATACAGTGATTGAGAGAATCGCTAAAATGACGATCAGACTCACAGCCCCGAACAAATATTTATTAATCGATTTCCTGGAATTATTAATGTGCATTGTGTTTTTATTCACAATTATAATCCCAATACATGCTTAAACACCAATCATTCATAATTCGGGGAATCAGGCTGGAGTTTGTTATTCGTGTACTGGATTGATGGTCATGCAAGACGTATTCGGGTAATCGCTTCAGGAAATTTTCATACCAGTATTAACCATCATTAAGAAGACGGTGAGGCAGTGGTTGTGTTTGATCGATCTCAAACACCATGATGATTGCCGCCCTATTCTGGCTGTCATGGATGGCTCTATCAAGTACCATCCAGAAGCTCTGCATTAATTTATTGGATTGAGTAATGAAATACTTGTTCGGACCGGTTCCTTCTCGACGACTCGGGACTTCTTTGGGGATCGACCCAATCCCCTTGAAAACATGCAGTTGGAACTGCGTTTACTGCCAATTAAGACGCACGAAACCAGTAGCCAACGAACGCAGGATTTATTCCCCGCCCGAAGAAATTGTCCACATCGGTTGACCGATTCTTGGGGGATTAACGAATCTGCAAGCGCATTCTCCCTTCCGTTCAATGAAAATACCCTCTATACTATGACTCACTGCTTTATCCTAGCGAGAGCATAAAAAATGGTCGAAATCATTACCCTGGATTGTCCATCTTGTGGTGGGCGTACAAAGTTTTCTGCTGATACAGAGATCTTGATCTGTGAGTATTGCGGCAACCAGCACACCTTCCGCCTCCCGGATCCCACGTCTGGCAAAACCCCTGCCGCGGTCCTTGGAACAATAAATGAACCAGATTCATCTCCAGAACTATCGGACGAGGGATCGCCATCATTAAGACCACGCCCGAGAGCAGTCACCTTCCAGAAGCACGGTGACCGACTGGAGCTTTCCTGGCGTTGGTTCTCGTTGAAGTACCTTCCCCTGGCTTTTTTCTGTGTGGCCTGGGATGGCTTCTTGTGCTTCTGGTACAGCATGGCATTTACCACTGGAGCCCCCTGGATCTTTATCGTTTTTCCCATCGCCCACTTGGCAGTAGGTCTGGGTTTGACTTACTCGACCCTGGCTGGTTTTCTCAACCGCAGCCAGGTGGTCGTCGACCGGGACACTTTCTCGGTCAGCCACAGACCGCTGCCGTGGTTGGGAAATCTGCGCGTGCCGGTTAGCCAGGTTAAGCAGCTTTACTGCAAGGAAAAACCCGGAAAGCAAAACAGCGGCTCAACATATCAGTTGAGCGTAATATTAAAAGATGGGCGTAAGAAGGATCTGCTATCCAACCTAGATTCACCAGAAATTGGCTTCTATATGGAGCACCAGATCGAAAACTGGCTGAAAATCCCTGATCAACCGGTACGGGGCGAAATTCCCGATTGATCTCATCCCCAACTCAGTAGTCAATTGATATTCTAGTATCCAACCGATTGGATATTGAGATTATGTTTCGTTTTCACCGTCGGTCAAGGTGATATTCATGCTGTAGAGTAAAGACATCGCTTCGGGCAGCGAAAATTTGGCTTCCTTCAGCTCGTTGAGACCCGGATCAATCGCATAGTTGCGTGCCCGGCTCAAGTTTGCTTCACTCAGATTGGTGTGCATAAACAGGCTTGCGGATAGGTCACTTCCGGAAAAATCAGCCCGCGAAAGATCGGCCTCGCGGTAGTCGACATCCACTGCAGCACAATCTACTACCTGGATGCCTTTCAGGCTGAGTCCGATGAATGTGCAGTGACTGATCGCAGATTTGAGGAAGCTGATTGGTTTGCCAAGTTCGGAGATGGACCAGTCAGCCTGAGCCCAGTTGACCCCGATAATTTTTGAATCCTCGAAACTTGTAGAGTTAAATATGCTTTCCGGAACCCTGGTCAGGCTCAGGTCGCAGCGCTTGAAATCACAATTAACGAACCTACACTTCTTAAAACCAGACTCAACGAAGGAGCAATCGGAAAATGTGCAGTCGACAAAATCGCTTGAGTTGATCTGGATACCATCCAGGTGGAGATCCTTAAACTCCTGGTCAGTGTAGCGTGTCTCGGAAAGGATTATATTGGTCAAGTGGCATTTTCCTCCGGAAGAGATAGATTCTCCTTTAAGGCGTTTGTGGGATATCTTCCCCAGTTCCTAGAGAGAAGGATTAAGGTGGTTCTCAAAATTGGGAAGCTCAATTCATGAAATCCTGTGTTTTCAGGTAGTTTAAAACATTCCTGGAAAATTCCTGGTGTGAGCCTCGCGAATACTTCACCTCGGTGTAAATCTGGGCCAGATTCTCAACCCCGGAGTCTGTGATCAGTTTGCGCAGCCGCGGGTAGCTCATATAGCGCTC
>DATKXE010000177.1:0-3474 GCA_035529195.1 Anaerolineales bacterium | reverse complement strand
TGGCGTTCTGATTTGTGTAGAATATTAGCTTGCCGGAAAAGAAGCCGGATGGAAAGGGTGCCTGGAACGTAGCCCACAACCAATATACCCAAGGCTATCATCAACGTTTGCAAATTAAACAAGGTAGAAAGAGCATGGCTCAAAACAATAAGCAGCAGGATGGAATAGTATTTGAGATTCAAGCCGACCTGACGTGTAGAGACAATCCCTGGATCAGACATAACCCAGATCCCTTAATCTCTGGAGAGGTTCGGCATCATCTTCCTGGTCTGGGCCTGTCCCTGGCTCGCTGGAATCAGATGGCCCAGATGCACTACTATCGAATTGGGGAGGTCTTTCTACTGCGGAAGGGGGCAGGATGTCAAAGATAATCTCTCCATCCATATTATGCGGGATTGGCAAACCGGCGAGATGCAAGATGGTTGGAGTGAGGTCAATAATTTGCGCATCTGCAATTTGACCCTTGGGGAGTTCAAGCCCATTCCCGATCAGTATCCCATTGATGCGGTAGGTTCCAGACCGGTTAGGAGTCCCTGAGCCTGTCATATATATTGGGGATCCCCTTTGGGCTGTAACCCGACATTGGTAATTATTCTCAATAAATACGATATCAGGGGCCAATTCCAGATATGCCCCACCGTATAAATCAGATGATTTATTTATATCGATGGAGATATCCAAACGAACTTCTTTAGGCCAGCTGCTGAGACTATTTATGATCTCATCCAAAACCCGGTGATATTCAGAAGACCCGTAAGGACCACTTTGCTTGCGATTGATGTAAATTTAACTGCAAATATCAGAGACGGCCGGCATGAAGGCGAGGCTAGCGTTAAAATTAATGAGCTCCTGAATGTCTAAACGGGCGAATTTTGTGACTGGCGAGGCTTGCAGCTGGCGCGGGATCAACTTCAGCAGCCCAGGCATGTGATGGACCAAAGACCTGGATAAAGTGTTAAGAGCGCCAAGATTTGATGATTTCCAGGTCAAGTATCCCTTTTGGTCGAGCCATTCGTTCACATGGAAGGTTTGGGTTAATGCGCCAAATCCATGATCCGAGATGATATAGAAAAAGGAGTCCTTTCCCAGGTGTTTCCAGATATCGCCAACAAGCTCATCTACCTCGTGCCAGATTTCCACAAATAACTTCCGAAAAGATGGTGAGCTGGATGGTGAATATTGCGAATGATCCCGATCCCAGTGCTTCCAAAGGTAATGCTGGACCATGTCTGTTACCCCAATAACCCCGATAAACAAATCCCAAGGCTCCTGGGATAGCAACTTTTTAGTCTCGATCGCATGCTTGTGAAGCAATTGAGAAAATTCAGATGCCACCGCATGCTCTTTACCGGCATAGGAAGGATCATTAAATGGCACCAGGATTGCATAGCCATCTGTAAATCGATCCAGCTCAGCACGTAATTCTGCTTGATAGGTGATGTGGCCTTCCAGGGGTGACAATAATCCTCTTATCATGACTCCATTGGTTGGATATGCGGGATATAGCATCGGATAATTGAAGACACAGACCCTTAATCCTGTCTCACCAAAAAAATCCCAGATAGCCTTTCCCTGCATCCTCTGTGAGGAGATTGGTTCAAAGGACAGGGAATCTCTGTCGCGGCGGTTGCGAAAGTCATAGACATCCGTATTACCAGGATTTGCACCTGTGGCAAGGCAAATCAGGCGGGACCGGTGACCGGCGGCATGGTGCTATTCAGATTGCCCATTAGGCCATCTTTTATGATTCTATCCAGGTTGGGTAAAACCCCCATTTCCCGCAAGGACTGGATCACATCATTGGTGACCCCATCCAATCCGAGGATCACAATTTGTTGTTTATTGTTATCGCTCATATATTTCGCGCTCAAAGAAGATAAAAATTTTTATTTTGCCAAGACTTTCTCATAAAAACTTGCCGTGGATTGCACCATTTTTTTATTAGTAAAACCTTGAGTTTTTGTTCGCCCATTCTTGCCCAGAGATGTGCGGTACTCTGGGTCCGAAATTAAACGAACCAAGGCATGGGACAGCGCCTGATGATTTTTTGGTGGGATTAATAATCCTGTCACCATGGGGTGTATGAGATGTTCTCTAATTCCTCCCACATCAGTGGCGATCACAGGCACACCCAGAGCCATAGCTTCAAGCAGACTGAGAGGAAAGCTTTCTATATATGAGGGAAGCACAAAGATATCTGATTTGGCTGCCAATTCTACAGCCTGAGGGTGGTCCACTGAACCCCAGAATACCACCCGATCCTGAAGCCCTTTCTGGCGAGCTTTTTTTTGTAAGTCTGACACAGCAGGACCATCACCAACAAAATGTAAATTCCAATTAGGATATTTAGCTGCAATAAGCGTAAAGGCTTCGAGAAGCTCGTAGACACCTTTCCAAGAATGTACTCTGCCAGAGAACAAGATAATGAAAGGTTCAGCGATTGAATTATTGGCAGTTCGATGAAAAGCTTGGATAAGATTGAAGTCGAAACCAGGCGGCACGGCAGCTACCGCAGTTTCCGGCACATTGTATTTATCGATGATCCATTGCCGCTGGTTTCCAGTCTCGGTGATATACCCATCAACCCTGTTTTGAAATCCATTCAGCATCTTGCTTAATAATGGAATTTCAAAGAGGAAGGATGCCGATCGAAAACCGCAATTACGGAAATGGGCTTTTATATATGGGGAGAAATGATTGTGGCTGAAAACCACCCGGTAAGACCTTCGAGCTGGGATGCGGATAATTGGATCATGCAAATCGAGCAAATCGATGTCATCAGGAATATATCGAACGAGAGGTAAATTCCAGAAGGCGGGAAAACCAATTCTAGAATACCGCAGATCCATAAGGGGGAAGTCAACAACTAAGGATTTCACAGGTAATGTGGACACAGAATGAAAAAAGATTTGGGAATTCTGATAAGCCCAATTCGTTTGAATAAGGACAACCTCATTTCCAAGAACTGCCAGACCATTTATCAGTGTTTTAAGACGATGAAAATAACCACCCAAGCGGTCAAGTCTTGAAGTAAAAATACCAATCGCCAATCTCATTGCAGAGCTGCACTCACCGAGCTGCTTATCCCCCAGATTTCACACTGAGGGTTCGTATACAACAAGACGGCTGAGGGATCAGATTGCAAAGCTTGAAAATCCCCGGCGGTATATTTTCCGGCGGACTGCCATAGTTCAAGGACTGATCTGCGATCCTTATCTGTAATTAATAAATATGCTGGTTCTCCCAATATCGCCGCTAAATGCAACCCTTGATCATAACCAAAATGATCGGGAAGAGGAAATCTCGGATACCTGACCGGATCCGCTGGCTGAATATTTAATGCAGATTCAGCTATTCTCCTGACACTCCAAATTCCCATGACAGGTAGATCATCACCATACTCATTTATCCAGCGCATACACACGAGCTGCTGAAGGGTAAGCTGATCGTTGGGTTCAAACACATAAGGTGAGG
>DATKXE010000176.1:0-2289 GCA_035529195.1 Anaerolineales bacterium | reverse complement strand
TGTCCGGCATACCCCAACATGGGTGCCAGCGAATCAGCCAAGACACCATCAAAATCGAAGATTAAAATCCTCTCCATACCCCCAATTCTAATGTATACATCATCGAATTAGAAGGACTGATGAAGAACAATTTTATTTGGTAGAGGATCAGCTCTTCATCCGTTCAACAGTCAGCGTTCAAATATCCCCCTTTTTTGAACGAAGCGTGAGGTTTGAGTTGAGTTTAGAATCATGATCCCTTGATGTCACTTCAACAGAGGACTGATTACTAATCAGATTTTCTTTTCAGGGAGGTGAGAACTCCTAAAAACGCATCAACATAATCAAGCCGGAATCATACATAAGTTTTCAGCATACCAGCGATAGCCTTCGCTTGGGAAATCGTTTGATCGAATGAATTGTCAGCCCCATCGGACCATAGGATGGGAAATTCCTTCTTGTCAAGTTGATCTCTAGCAATTGATAAATCTCTTTCCCATTCGGCACGGTCAGCAGGTCCCAATGGTGCCCCGAACTCATTCAGAAATTCCTCAGTTGCCGCAAACAGCCTTACACCCTCCTTGAACTTTCCGCTTGCAACAGCAAGTCCAGCCAATCCTGCAAGACACTCAGCAATACCTTGCTTGTTGCCCATATCTTGCTGCATTTCCAGACTCTCTGAAAATAATTCCGCCGCTTCTTGATAATTCCCTCGAAATTGAGCAACATAGCCAAGGTGGTGCAGATTGCTCGCTAATTCAAGATTCCATTCCATCTCACGGACACTAACTAAGCTCTCTTCATAGAGGATACCCGCTCTCTCATAATCGCCTTCAAGTCTGTAAATATTTCCCAAACGGAGAAGATTAGCTGCAACGAGAGATTGATCTCCCATTTCTCTGGAAACTTCCAAGCATTCTTCATATTTTACTTTCGCAGATGAGTAATCACCCTCGTGATAATCAATATTTCCTATATCGCTATCCAAAGTGACAATAAGAGGCTGATTTTTGATCTCACGGAAAATCAATAAGCTGGCCTCAAATATTTTTCGAGCCTCGAGATAGTCCTGCTGGTCAAATACGACATGACCATACATATGCAAAGCATTTGCCAACCCTCCTCGATCATCTGTTGCGTAATCATGGTAGATTTCAATAGCCTTTGTTAAATATTCTCCAGCGATCTGATAATCTCCTTGTTGCCAGGTAATACACCCTGCATTCGTGAGGACTTTGGCACGTGGCGCTCCCAGTGAGGGGTACTCTCTGATTGCCTTTTCAAGCCAGTCACGACCCTCATTAAGGTATCCAATCGTCCACCACACGACCCAAAGAGAGCCGGCCATCCTCAAACCTGCGTCTCCATAAGCGGCTGGATCTTGAAAAGACCAGTTCAATGCTGCCCGAAAATTTTCCAAATCGACCGCCAATTGCTTGGGGACCATGCTTACGTACTCGCGATTTGCTTTTTGTTCTCCTTCTTCAACCAGGTCCAGGAAATAATGCACGTACCGATTTTGTAATTTTTCGGTTTCACTGGCAGAGATTGCCTTATCAAGCGCGTACTGACGTACAGTCTCCAGCATTCGGTAACGAATTTCCTGGTTCGAGTGATCCATCTGAACTAATGATCTTTCTACCAAACCAGTTAACAATTCGAATATAGCACATTCTTCAATCCTCTTCCCACAGCACACAGATTCAGCTGCCTCAAGTGACCAGCCACCGATAAAAACTCCTAACCGTCTGAAGAGCATACACTCATCATTCGTCAGCAAATCATAGCTCCAGTCGATCACAGCTGCCAGTGTTTGGTGCCGAGGCAGCACCGCACGATCTCCCTTTGAGAGCAATCTAAAGCGATCGTCTAACCTGGCCAAGATCACTTCAATAGGTAAAACACCTACCCGGGCAGCAGCCAATTCAATAGCCAGCGGAATACCATCCAAGCGGTAGCAAATTTCAGCTACGGCTGGCGCGTTGGCATTATCGACCATAAAGGATGGTGAAACAGCAACTGCGCGATCAATAAATAGACGCACAGCATCAAATTGGGATAATTTTTCAAGAACAGGCATATGCATTGGATCGGGGGTATCGAGAGATAAAACTGGATAGGTATGCTCTCCACCAATACGGAGTGCCTCCCTCGAAGTTGCCAATATTTTTAATCCTGGACTTGCACGTAATAGTTCATCAGAAAGGCGCGCGCAGTCCTTTACAATATGCTCACAGCTGTCTAGGATGAGCAGCATATCCTTATCCCGCACATGTTCGCTCAGTGTCTCTACTAATGGACGTTGAGTTT
>DATKXE010000175.1:0-16372 GCA_035529195.1 Anaerolineales bacterium | reverse complement strand
AAGGTAGTATTGGAATGAAATGCCTGAATTTTTAGAACTTCTCCCTCCCGGGGATGCCTTAGATCACTTCCTGGCGCATATCCAGTTCCTACAACCAGCTGAAGAAGTTGATGTCAAGGGTGCGCAGGGACGCGTGGTTTTCAACGATATATATGCCCCCCATGCACTGCCATCCTTCACCCGCAGCACAGTAGACGGATACGCGGTTCGTGCGGCAGATACCCATGGGGCAACAGATTCCTTACCAATTTATCTGAATTTTGTAGACGAAATTCGCATGGGGCAGAGGGCGAAGTTTTCCTTATCTTCTTACGAATGTGGGTTGATCCATACCGGTGGGATGCTTCCTTCTGGTGCAGATGCGGTTGTCATGCTTGAGAATACATAGGTCGCCAACCCCAAGGAAATTGAGGTTCTACGCTCCCCTGCGATGGGCGAGAATGTGATCGAAGTTGGCGAAGATATTAAGCAAGGTGAGGTGGTGGTCAAAGGCGGGAAAATACTCACCGCGCCTGATATTGGTGGGTTGCTTGCTTTAGGTATCACGCGGGTTCCGGTTTCCAAGAAACCTATCGTTGGGATCATTTCCAGTGGTGATGAAATCGTGCCTCCAGAGATGGAGATCAGTCCCGGTCAAGTCAGGGATATCAATTCCTACACCCTGGCTGCCTTGGTAGAGCAGGCAGGTGCTACTGCACAGAATTATGGGATTATCCCTGATCAGGAAGCACCTTTGCGCGCAGCTGCCGCGCAGGCAATGGAAGAGTGCGATCTGGTAATTATCACGGCCGGATCTTCTGCCAGCAAACGGGATTTAACCGCACAGGTCATCGATAGTCTGGGGCAGCCAGGTGTTATTGTCCATGGTGTTAATGTCCGTCCAGGAAAACCGACCATCTTAGCTGCCTGTAAGCCGTCCGAAGATCTCCCTGTTAAGCCTGTGATAGGCTTGCCAGGTAATCCTGTGAGTGCCTTGGTGATTGCGATAATATTCGTAGAACCTGTGATCGATTTTCTATTGGGGATCACACCAAAGCGCATCCGATCGCGTGTTCAGGCGAAAGTGACCATCAATCTGTCTTCCAAAGCTGGAAGAGAGGATTGGGTGCCGGTAAAATTGAACTTGGATGAGGGTGAATACTTTGCGGAACCGATCTTCGGGAAAAGCAATTTAATCTTCACATTAGCCCGGGCGGATGGCTTGCTGCATATCCCACCACAAGCAACTGGTCTAAATGCGGGTGAGATAGTGGAAGTGATGCTGTTATAAGCAACCAAAACAGATTTTTTTGAAGGCGAGTTATTTTAGAAAGATTCAGTAAAATGAGTAGATTGCGGTATATACTCTGTGGTGATCAGTAAAATTATCGATAATATCTTGGAAAATAGTATGCTTCACTTGCAAATTGTTTTATGCTGAAAAAGGTAATTTGTTGGGGGTTACCAGTTTTTATTCTTGTTACCCACGGGCTTGCGTTGGGTTTCGATCACGCCAGTGCTGCCTCGGAACGCGCAGCAACCGTACCGATCTTGCTGTACCACAGTATTCCCAATCATAGCTCCCCCGATAGCCGTTATGAGGTCTCAGCCGATGATTTCATGGCACAAATGAGGAAGCTGCGGGAATGGGGTTATGACACCGTATCTATCCAAGAGCTGGTAAACCATATCAATAAAGGTCATACTCTGCCACCCAGGCCCATCGTGATCAGCTTTGATGATGGCTATCAAAATGTATTTGATAATGCATATCCGGTCATGGAGCGGTTTGGTTTTACCGGAACCATTTACATCGTAGCAAATCGATTAAATTCAGAAGGATTTTTAAACCAGGAAGAACTTGAATTATTATTGGAAAGTGGTTGGGAAGTTGGCAGTCACGGCATGACCCACACAGAGCTGACTCAAAACCACAATCTGGTGCGGACGGAGATCTTGCAATCCCGCCTGGATTTAGATAACACCCTTGGGATCAAGGTCTTCTCTTTCGCCTATCCTTTCGGTTCTTTGGATTGGTACATCTCCAACAAAGTATTTGATTATGGATACCGGGCTGCTGTTGGAGTCGGAAATTTATCGGTGCATTCGTACGGTACAGTCTACAATCTTAGCCGCCGAGAAGTTGAAGGTGGGGTGAGCTTGGAAGATTTTACCGATTTGCTGCCCTGGTCAGGTCATTTTGTGGCAGCACCCAGATCTAAATATACACCTGACTAGGTGGAAAAAATCATATGTATTTAGAAGATATTCCTCTTCCAGAAGCGTTTTCACGCCTGGAAGAAACTTTGAAAGCGGCCAATTTATGGGGGATATTAGGCTGCGAATGGATCTCCTTGGATGAGGCTGCCCTGGGAAGGACATTGGCAGAACCGGTCTGGGCAAAATTGTCTTCCCCTCATTACCACGCAGCCGCGATGGATGGTTTCGCGGTCCTGGCGAAGGATACAGAAGGTGCACTTCCAACCCAACCGAGAACGCTGCTGAACCAGGAACAGGCAATTTATGTCGATACAGGCGACCCGCTGCCCGAGTCTGCAGATGCGGTAATCCCCATCGAAAATGTAGAACCATTGGATAGAGAGAATAAACCAGCTGAGCGGATCCGCTCTCCTCATTCCATTCGCATCCGTGCTTCTGTGAATCCCTGGATGCATGTAAGACCCATGGGAGAGGATATTGTGGCTTCGCAGCTGGTGCTGCCTGCTGGTCAAACTTTGCGACCAGTCGATCTGGGCGTGATAGCTGCCAGTGGAAACTCATCAGTACCAGTTGCCAGGCGTCCCAGAGTGGCTATTTTGCCGACTGGAAGTGAATTGGTCCCGATTGGCAACGCTGTTTCGGCAGGAGAGATCATAGAATTTAATGCCCTGGTTTTAGCAACCCAGATTCAAGGGTGGGGAGGAGAGACAACCCAGCTTCCGATAACTCGGGATGATTTTGACCATATTTACACAGCGGTTCGCCGGGCGGCCTCGGATCATGATTTAATCCTGATCAATGCCGGATCTTCCGCCGGATCAGAAGATTATTCTGCCCAAGTCATAGAGACTTTGGGAGAGGTCTTTGTGCATGGGGTAGCAGTTCGCCCGGGTCACCCGGTCATTCTAGGAATGATCCAGGTGGGTGAAGAAGGGCGCACGATAAATAGTAGTGAAAATCCGGTCAAATCAATCCCTGTAATTGGTGTCCCCGGATACCCGGTCTCTGCTGCGCTTACCGGAGAAATTTTTGTTGAGCCTCTGCTGTCAAGGTGGTTGGGGCGTCCTCCTGCGATCCCATCAACGATTAAGGCGACCCTGACTAGAAAAATTACTTCCCCTGCCGGAGACGATGATTATGTCCGGGTAGCACTGGGTCGTGTTGGGCAGCGCCTCCTTGCGGCGCCACTGGCGCGTGGGGCAGGAGTGATTTCGTCTCTGGTCAAAGCTGATGGCTTGGCATTGCTGCCCCGTGGTTCACAGGGAAAACCCGCTGGAGCGGAGGTGGAAGTTCGCCTTTATCGCACTGAGGCAGAAATCAATCGGACTATCTTCGCAACAGGATCGCATGACATTACTTTAGACATCCTGGCTCAATTCTTATACCCCTTGGGGCGGCGAGTGGCGGTAGCGAATGTGGGCAGTGTTGCTGGTCTGGTTGCTTTAAGCCGGGATGAAGCCCATGTCGCGGGTGCACATCTGCTGGATCCGGAGACAGGTGAGTACAACCTCTCCTATATTAAGCATTACCTGCCTGAGGTGCCGGTAAGGGTAATAACCTTAGTTGGACGTTCGCAAGGATTGCTCGTCCAGAAGGGAAATCCAAAAGCTATCCGTACAATCACCGATTTGGCCCGCCAAGATGTGACATTCGTTAATCGGCAGCGGGGATCTGGTACCCGTGTGCTATTGGATTACCAACTGCAAAGACAGGGCATCTTACAGGAAGAAATCCACGGTTATCAACACCAAGAGTATACCCACTTGACTGTAGGAGCTGCCATCGCTTCTGGAAGAGCGGATTGCGGGATTGGTATTGCTGCAGTAACCCAATCACTTGACCTGGATTTTATCCCGTTATTTGAGGAACGCTATGATTTGATTATCCCCCTAACGCACGCAAAGAGTCCATTATTAGAACCATTCATCGATTTGCTCGAAGATGACAAATTTAAGCACATGGTTGCTGGTTTACCCGGCTATGATGTTTCTCAGATGGGTAAGATAGTTGTAGAAATATCTTGATGAGTTGGATTAATTAGCAATAAATTTATCACAGGAGGATTGACATGCCATTATCATTAGGAGACAGCGCTCCAGATTTTACCCTTCCGGATCAAGATGGGCGAATCCACACCCTTTCCGAATACCGGGGAAAACCGCTCGTATTATATTTTTATCCCAAGGACGATACCTCGGGGTGCACCAAAGAAGCTTGTGGTTTTAGAGATGATTATTCGGCATACCAGGCAGCAGGAGTAACGATCCTTGGAGTTAGCCCGGACTCCTCAAAATCTCATACCAATTTCATCACCAAGTATGAGCTGCCATTTACGCTTCTAGCCGATCCTGAACGCGAAGTGCTGCGGATGTATGGTGCTTGGGGACTGAAGAAGATGTACGGTCGTGAGTACGAGGGTGTTCTACGAACAACCTACCTGATTGGAGCCGATGGGAAGATCGTGAAGATTTATAAGAAGGTAAAACCTGCAGCCCACAGTGCGGAGATATTAGCTGCGCTCGAGGAATTGGAGCCATAGATGTCTTGGAAATCCCAAGCTGTATTGGTCCCTTTGTTTTTCATAATCCTGGTCCTCGCAGCTTGTAGTGGTTCAGCAACCCAAACCTCATTTTTCGCAGATCAGGAGCCTGCCAAGAGACCTGATGTGCCAGAACAATACTCCGGGAATAGAAATCCATTTGTCGAGGATCCCATTGCGCTCTCAGATGGAGAGAACCTTTTCGAAGCGAATTGCTCTTCCTGCCATGGGATAACCGGAGAAGGTGATGGCCCTGCTTCTGGCGGGATTAATCCACCTCCTGGCAACCTGGCGTTGAGGCAAGAAAGGATGAGTGATGCCTACCTCTACTGGCGCATTTCTGAAGGTGGATTGATGGAACCATTCAATTCACTTATGCCTGGTTGGAAAGGAATGCTGAACGATCAGAATATTTGGAAGATAATCACCTATATTCGGACAATGATCGTCCTCTAAAGGTAATATCCTTGGTGCACTTAGCAGCTAAATTCTATTGAGAAGATTGAAAAGTTGTGAGATTTTGGACAGAACTCGTGTAGAATTGGGGATGTGAAGTCAAACCTCAAATTTCCTCAACTATTTTCTTTGTCACCAGCAGTCCGATGGGTGGCAGCTGCTATTTCTTTTTTAGTGATCCTGGTATTTGTGGGTGCTTATTGGATTTGGCCTCAAAATAATTGGGTTCTGAGCATATTTTCCAGTTTGGCGATCGCGGGGGTAATTTTTTTCATTGCAGGTCAATTCATTCAGTTGCAAAGTGAGTTGCTCAGCCTGCGCAGCCGAATAACTGCAGCTGAAAGTGAATCCGAGGAAATCAGTCGCAGAGCAGATGCGATTTTTCACCTGAGCCGGAAATTTGTTGAAGCTAATGACGAAAACGATGTTGTTACCTCTTTGTTAAGGGTTTCTGTTGATATTGTCGATGCAGTTGGAGCCTCCGTGGTACCGCTAGATGAACGTGGGCAGCCATTAACCGCGATAAGCCTTGGGGAGATCCCCAAACCGTTAATGGATTCCTGGGTTGAATACCTCGCATCTCCCGCTGTGCGCCAACGCTGCGCTACATGCCACCAGAAGGGTTCTCTCGTTCATAGCTGTCCCCTGGTGGAAGTGCCAATTTTCGATCACCTGGAGTTCGCATCACCATTCAGCGTTTATTGTTTGCACCTGCGCCGCGGGGAACGGGAGTACGGGATCTTAAATCTCTATCTGCCGCAGGGTGAGAGTTTGGATGCGGAAACTCAAGAATTCCTGCAGACATTATTGGATGAAACGGCGCTGGTTCTCGAAAGCATCCAATTGCAGAAGCGTGAACTTACGATTTTGCAGCAGATGAGACACCACACGGACCCACAAGGATTGCATTTGGAATACCTTGGGAATGTCCAGGAGACGCTAAAAGCTGATTTTGTACTGCTTCATTTCAAAGGGGAAAACAAACCCAGTCCACAAGATGTAAGCATAGGTGATTTTCCAGAATCCAATCTGTCTTTAATAGAAGGTGTGATTGACGGGGTGCAAAAATCTGGATTGCCGGTGCTATTAGGTGACGTTGAGGTAGAGCCTGGCTCAGCCCGGGGTTTAAAATCATTAATTGCCGCTCCGTTGATGATCTCAGGTGAACCGGCTTTCGGTGCCATACTCGCTGGGAACACACGATCTCAAAAATTTAGCTCCCGGCATTTATCATTACTGCAAACCTTAGGGGGGCAGATTAGCCTGGTTGTGCGCAACTCCGAGCTGCGAACAGAGATTGAGTTTAATTCGATTATGGCAGAACGCACCCGGCTGGCACGTGAAATTCACGATGGATTAGCGCAGACTTTAGGTTTTTTGAAACTTCAAGCAGCTCAAATGGAAAATTACCTGGCAGCCAAGGATACTGTACGCTTGCAGAAAAGTCTTTCTACTACCTACAAGGTGCTTTCTGATGCTTATCTTGATGTCCGCCAGGCTATTGATGACTTGAGGATATCGCCCAATAGTGAGGGGTTGGCGGGCTGGTTGAGTGAAACCTGCTTGGAATTCGAAGAGAACACGGGCATAGTTTTGAATTTAGCTGGCAGCCCCGCTGCTGAGAACCTGTCTCCCGAAATTCAGGTGCAGCTGATCCGCATTATTCAGGAAGCGCTCAGTAACGTGCGCAAGCACGCTGAAGCATCCCAGGCTTGGATTGATTACAGCCAGGAAGGCCAGGATTTTCTGGTTGAAATTCGTGATGACGGGAGAGGTTTTTACCCTGAAGAGCTGCCAGGAGTATCCAAGTATGGTTTGCAGGGGATGCGTGAACGTTCAGATTTGATCGGTGCAGATTTCCAGATTATCAGTGCAACTGAAGAGGGAACCATCGTCAAAGTCCGGGTTCCCATTCCTGTGGGAGAAAATATTTAGTGAAGAAAATTCGCATAGTCGTTGTGGATGATCATGGTTTATTCCGAGCGGGATTAGTCAGCCTGCTGACCACGATCCCGGAATTTGAGATCATCGGCGAAGCTGGAAATGGACTGGAAGCTTTAACTGTGATAGAGACCACAAAACCAGACGTTGTCTTGCTGGATGTCAATATGCCGGTCATGGGTGGTGTTGAAATGGTTGAAGCAATACAGGGAGATCAAGCACCACGGATATTAATGCTGACTATCTCCAAGCACGATGAGGATCTATTCGGTGCTATTGCTGCTGGTGCAGATGGCTACCTGCTTAAGGATGCCGAACCGGAAGAATTACGGCGGGCAATTAACATAGTCGCAGAGGGGAAATCAGTGCTTTCACCAGAAGTGACCAGCCGCGTGTTGAAAGCTGTCAGCAGATCGCACGGGATTCCAGCTGATATTGCGCTCAGCAAACGAGAAATGGATGTACTCAAATGCCTGGCGAAAGGTATGACCAGCTCGCAAATCGCCACTGAATTGTTCATCTCCGAAAATACGGTCAAAACGCATGTCAGGCATATCCTCGAAAAATTAGAAGCCTCTAACCGGGCCGAAGCGGTCAGCCGTGCAATTCAATTAGGCATCATTCGCCAATAAATTTAGATATTACTGCAAGTTAATAATTAAAGGGTGATTAGTCAAATCACCCTTTTGTGCATTTAAAATCCTTCCTTTTCCGCTCCAGGGGGGCATGACAATTAAGACCTGTTTTGGTAAATTAATATTCAATAACATATGGATACAAAATAATTATCATTATGACCCAAAAACCACCAAGCGGCCCATTACGCATCCTGATCGCCTCGAGCCATCCTCTTTTTTCCCAGGGGATTAACAGTTTGCTCGCCAAACGGCAAGAGATGGATACAGAAGTTGTCGGTATGGTATCTACCATTGACGAGGCACTGGAAGCGATTGAGTCTCTCCTACCTGATCTGGTAATCGTTGACTACGATGATGAACAGGTCAACAGGGAGGAGTTTTTGGCGCGTTTTGTTGAAGGTGAGGGTCGATTAAGGGTAGTCTTATTCTCGCTGAAAGAGGGCGGAGATCAGGCCATAGTCTACGACCGGCGCACCATGGCAGCATCCCAAATTGAAGATTGGTTGGAAGGCTGGTCTGATGTACGAGAAAAACCCGCACAAATTTCCACGGAGCCAGATCAGATCCCTGAAAAACCGAAGAGGAGAGATAGCATGAGACATTTTATCGTTGCTGTAATAGTCGTGATTTTTCTAATGGTGGGTACATTTCTCCTGCTCACCAATATCCAGCTGCTCCCTGAGCAGGCCAGCTTACAAGCCATACCGATCGATGGACTTTTCCGCATAGATTTTATTGCTATTACGGTATTGTTCTCGTTGATCATCGGACTGATGATATACAGCATCATTGCTTTTCGAAGACGCAAGAATGATGAGAGTGATGGACCACATATTGAAGGCAACACCCGCCTCGAGGTGGTCTGGACGCTGGTACCGCTAATGTTTGTCCTGTTCCTGGCTTATTACGGCAGTGATGTATTGGGCAAGACCGAAGCTGCGGATCCAAAACCATTGCGGGTGGATGTGATTGGGGCGCAGTGGTCCTGGAGGTTTGAATACCCCGACAATGACATCATTTCAACAGAGCTCGTGCTGCCAGTAAATAAGCAGGCACTGCTGAATTTATCTTCTAAGGATGTAATCCATTCTTTTTGGGTTCCTGAATTCCGGGTAAAGCAAGACCTACTGCCTGGAGATGGATTTGAGCGTGAGCTGCGCATCACACCGATTGAGATCGGGGAGTATAAAGTACGCTGCGCAGAATTATGTGGCCGGGAACATTATGCCATGTTAGCTCCGGTCAGAGTGCTCTCCACAGCAGATTTTGAGGCCTGGATAGCTGCTCAAACCGGAACCGTTTCGGAGGATCCTGTTGTGCGCGGAGAACTTGTGGCCCAACAATTTGGCTGCACAGCCTGTCACAGCAGTGATGGCTCAGAATTGGTAGGTCCGACCTGGATGGGAATTTATGGAAGCACTGAAATGCTTGATGATGGTTCTTCCATCCTGGTCGATAGTAATTATCTGATTCAATCGATCCGCGAACCTGGGTTCCAAATTGTGTCCGGATATCAGAATATTATGCCTGAGAATATTGGTGCAGACATGACCGATGAGCAGATCGCAGATGTGATTGCATTTATTGAAAGTGTGAAATAGCTGACCAGGAGGAAGAGATGAAATTTTATCATTTATCACTCATTCGCGGTTTGATTTATATGGTTTTCGGAATCCTACTCGGGGTGCTGATTGCCATACTAATTCGATTATTAATGGGACTACCTGCCTGGAATGCGGAACCTGTGCTGGTTGCAGGTGCGGTTCTGGGAACAATAACTTTCATGATTGGGACCGGTGTATTGAATGATTGGATCAAGTGGTCTAAAGGTGTCGATACACCTGAAGCATCGCTCGAGTCCGAAGCGGAAGGGTACAAGAAATACATCCATGTATCCTATGACCATAAAGTGATCGGTATTCAATATGGGCTCACTTCTGTATTGGTTTTGATGGTAGCGGGATTATTTGCTTTGATCTTCCGCACCGAGTTAGCCCAACCAGGTCTTCAATTTCTAACCCCAGATGGTTTCAATACGCTGATCAGCTTGCATGGAATCGTCAATATCGGAGGTATTTTGCTGGGAGTGGGAGCCATGGCGAATTACCTGGTCCCGCTGATGATCGGTGCTAATGACATGGCTTTTCCCCGCTTGAATGCTTTCGCATACTGGATTAATATCCCGGGCATCGTTTTATTGCTGAGTACAATCCTCTTGGGTGGCATCGATGCAGGTTGGACTGGGTACCCGCCATTGAGCGCTAACCTGGCGAAAATTGGATTTGCGATGTTTTTCCTGGGGGTCTATCTGGTAGGCTTATCATCTATCCTCGGGGCAGTAAATTTAATCACCACCATTATCCGTTTACGGGCGCCAGGTATGACCTGGTTTAGAATGCCGATCTTCGTCTGGTCTGTGCTGGCAACTGCCATTATTTCATTAACTGCAACCCAATTGATCGGTCTCTCTTTCCAGATGGTCTTATTTGACCGCATCTTTGGCATGGATTTCTTCAATCCGAACCAGGGTGGTAATGTGCTGCTTTTCCAAAACCTGTTCTGGTTCTACTCTCACCCGGCGGTCTACGTGTTTGTCTTACCCGGTTTGGGCATTATCAGTGAACTGCTGCCGCCCTTCGCTCGCAAACCACTCTTTGGGTACAAATGGGTTGCCGTTTCTTCGATGGCTATCGCCCTGGTTGGATTTACGGTCTGGGCACATCACATGTTCACTTCAGGTATGGCGAGTTACTTGCGAGTGCCGTTTACCTATTCAACTTTACTGGTAGCAATTCCAACCGGAATCAAGTTTTTCAGCTGGACTGCTACTATCTGGAGAGGCAAGCTGAACTTCAAAACACCAATGCTGTTCGTATTGGGCGCCATATCAATCTTCCTATTGGGTGGATTAACCGGGCCACCGAATGCCACAGTTGCTACGGACCTGCACCTCCATGATACCTATTACATCGTGGGTCACTTCCATGCCACCATGTTTGGTGGATACGTTTTCCCCTTCTTTGCCGCGATTTATTACTGGTTCCCATTGATGACGGGGCGCATGTACCGCGAGCGTCTGGGAAAGGTCCATTTCTGGTTGATGTTGATTGGTTTTTACTTCCAATCACTGTTCCAGATGCAGTCAGGCTTGATCGGTATGCGCCGCAGGATCGCTGATTATGATCCAGGTTTGGGAGTTAACATGCAGCAGATGATTGTTTCCATAGCTGGATTTGCAGTTGGCTTGAGCGTGTTGGTATTTATCTACAACATGGTTGTCAGCGTAAAGCGTGGTGATGTTGCTGTTCCCAATCCTTGGCGTTCTCGTTCACCAGAATGGCAAATCCCAATGCCAGCAAGGGGAGAAAATTACGAGGAACCCTTTGAAGTGATTGGAGAACCTTACGATTACGGTCTGGAGGGTTCTGTGTACACCTCCTTAAGTATAAAAACCAGTCCAGCAGTACCCGAAGCGGCAGCTGCGGATTAATTATAGAGTTATTTGGCGAACGGCATCTCGTTCATAGGAGAGATCTTCATGGAAGAAAAAAATATTCAGGAAGAGCAAAATGGGAATGGCTATAAAGAAGATCGCAATATTGGTGCAGCTGTAATTGTTTTGCTTCTTGTGCTCACGGTTGGAGAATTTTTCATTGGGAGAATTGCAATTGATTGGAACTGGCCGCTCTGGGGTATCGCAATTTTCAAGGCAGCTTTGATCATATATTACTTCATGCATGTCACCAAGCTATTCGGCAGTTCTGAGGAGGAACGTTTATGACCACTCAAGTGGAAACCCACTCCAGTTATAAATTTAAAAGCGATACAAACCGGTTGGGGTTATGGCTTTTCATCATTTCAGATGCCTTTGTATTCGCGGGTTTGCTGGTCAGCCGTTTTTACCTTTTCTTAGGTGAGCGACCAGAACTCAACCAGGTGTTGGGTTTTGCAATTACCCTGATCTTGCTGACCAGCAGTTTTTTCATGTACCGCGCGGATACGGATATCTCCCATGGGAACGTAAAAGGTTTTACCCGTAATATTTTGGTCACGATCGTACTTGGCATCCTATTCCTGGTCGGTGTGGTCGGCCTGGAATGGTCCACGGCACCTTTCTCTGTCGGTGAGAACGCTATGTCATCCATTTTCTTTACCATGACCGGCATGCATGCCCTGCACGTCTTGAGCGGAGTAATTTTCCTGCTCATCGTTTACCGCAAAGGAAAGAAAGGATTTTACTCACAGGAACAGCACTTCCCGGTAGAAGCAGCCGCAATTTACTGGCATTTTATCGATGTGGTCTGGATCTTCTTCTACCCAGCACTTTACCTGATGGGTCGTGCAGTCTAAACAAGTGACAATCAGGCGAGATATCTCCCGGATTGGATAATTATGACGCCTTTTGGAATATGGATTGAATTTCCATGAAACCTCGTTACATCGTGATTTTTGGCCTGGCAATCCTGGTGGGATTGATCGCCATGTTCCTGATATTAGGACCACAGCGTCCATATACTTTCCAGGGATCCTTAATCGAACCACCAGTTTCTGCACCGCAGTTCGAGTTGACCGATATGAATGGTCAGCCTTTCCAGCTTAGTGAATTGGATGGCCAGGTGGTGGTCATGTTCTTTGGCTACACCAGCTGTCCTGATGTTTGTCCGGTGACTTTAACGGAATTTCTCCAGATCCGGTCGAAACTCGGTGAAGCAGCAGAAGAAGTCAGCTTTGTATTTGTCACCGTTGACCCCGAGCGTGACACTCCAGAGAGGATGCGAAAATACTTAACCAATTTCGATCCAGAAATCATCGGTCTGACAGGTGAACGCAATGAATTGGAGCCGGTTTGGGCGTCCTACGGTGTTTACCAGGCGAAAGCCGAAGGTCCAAGCGATGAATATTACCTGGTGGACCACAGCTCCAGGGTGTATGTGATTGATCCAGATGGAAATTTACGGCTTACCTACCTTTTCGGCACAGAGAACAAGCTGATTACTGAAGATGTTCTCCATCTGGTTTCAAGACAATAGCATAACCGGTCTGAAAATGAAATGAACACCAACCACTCAACCATAAAAAAAGGACTCCTGCGCTTGCTGATCACTTTTCTGATCTCGCTGGCTCTGGTCTGGATCGGCAGCGAGGTGGCTTTTTATTTCCTGCGAGGTAATACCGACCGGTTACCCGAAGAGATTGAATTGGTTATCCCGGCTGGTACAGCCTCAAAAGTGGCTGCTGGAGAACCAGTACCCGCAATCCCTGATGAAATGACTTTTGTGCTGGGAGATACCTTGATCGTAAAGAATGATGACGTGGTTGATCATCAATTGGGACCCCTATGGATCCCTCCAAAGACAAAAGCTAGCCTGGTATTGGACGCCGCTCAACGCTATGCATATTCATGCTCCTTCCAGACCACACGTTACCTGGGCCTGAATGTAAAGCAGGCTACAACCTGGCAAACTCGTCTGGTTGCACTCGGGTTTTCTGTTCCCGCAACGACCATGTTTTTCTTCATCTACAGTTTGGTTCTTTGGCCGATCAACCCTAAACCAAAAAAAGATACCACCACTCAGCTGCAAACGAATGAGCAATAACCATGCACAAGATGTTTAAGATTTTATTCAGCCGCCAGTGGTGGAAGACCACAGTTCTCGTATTGGCTGCAGTAGCGGTCATGATCCGTTTAGGCATGTGGCAGCTGGACCGGCTCGAGCAGCGCAGGGTGTTCAATACCCGGGTGGAAGCTCAGCTCGCTGAGCCTATGTTTGACTTATCCGGTCAGAATATAAAAAGCGACCTGTATGGGATGGAATACCGTACAGCCAGGGTCAGCGGTGAATACGACCATGCCCGTCAGGTCGTTTTGAGAAACCAGGATTGGCAAGGTCGCTTGGGAGTGCACATCCTGACCCCCCTACGGATTGAGGGTGAGGATTGGGCGATACTAGTCGAAAGGGGCTGGATTCCATCCGAGGATTTCACCAAAGGTGATCTCAACCAGTATGACGAACTCAGCCCGGTGGAAGTCGAAGGCTTAATCCGCAGATCGCAGTCAAAATCCGCAATTGGAGGGCGAGCAGATCAGGTACCCGGTCCTGGTGAAGCCCCTCTGGAAATCTGGAACTGGATCAATGTCACCGATATCTCCCAACAAATTCCCTACCAGCTCCTGCCGGTTTACATATCCGCCTCACCCAATTCAAGCCCGCAGGAACTGCCGTACCGGTCTCAGCAAGAGTTAGAACTCACTGAAGGCTCCCATCTAGGCTATGCCTTCCAGTGGTTTATCTTTGCTGCGATTTTAGCAATTGGCTACCCGCTCTTTGTACGCCGGGAAGAGAACCGGGCAGCTGCAGATAATGATAATCAGAAGAATCCATACTTCCGATCTGAAAAAAACTCGGATCCGAGTTCAGAACCCGAATCAAAAGGATACGACCAAGCATGAGCCTATCTCCCGACCGATCAGAATCCATCTTTCCCGCATTTCGCCGCATGGTAGTGGTTACAGCTACCCTGGCTTTTGCTTTGATCTTGCTGGGTGTGATCCTGCGAGTGACGGATGCAAGCAACACCTGCCTTGATTGGCCTACCTGTTCAGGTGGATTAACGGAACCGCTTAACAGCCCCGCATTTCTTCCTTATATACATCGTTTATCGGCTGCATTAACTGGAATGGGTTTATTTACATCTCTGATCTATGCCTGGCGGCATTTCCGTAAAATTGGTTGGCTGGTTTATCCGTTAATCCTGGCCCTGGTATTTATGGGTGTACAAATCTTTCTGGGTCGCCTGATCGCTATGCAGGGTGATCAGCCGATTCTAAGCGCTCTTCATTTTGCCCTGGCTCTCGCTGTTCTTGGCTTGACAATGTTTGTTGCTGTGGTTGCATTTTCCCATGCCTATAACAAACCGTCCGCTCAGGTCGCACATTCAGAAGTGAAAGTACGCTTGACTTTTAATTCTCCTTTTGCCCGGTTCAGCTTGTGGACACTGGGTGCTGTTATGCTTTTATTTGTAAGTGGAACACTGGTGTCTGCCAGCGGAGCTAATGCTGCTTGCCAGGGTTGGCCTTTATGCAGCGAGATTATTCCTGTTGATTATTTGGGGTGGATTAACCTGGTGCATCGTGTGATTACCCTGTTCGCGGGATTGATGGTTGCCGGGCTCTTTATTCAAGCCTGGCGGACCCAGCGCAGCCAAACTGGCGTTCTGGTTGCGACTACCGCAGCTGGCGTCCTTTTTATCTCTCAGGCCTTGATGGGCATCGTTGAAACAGCACAGGGTTATCCGGGTTATTTGATGGGGTTACATATCGTTACGGCAGTCGCGGTCTGGGTAGCCTTCATAATCCAGGTTTCTCTGGTGGGATTAGCAAAGCGCACTGCTCAGGCTGAAAATGCAGAAGCCCGGTTGTGGAAAGATCGGGACCCGAAGATTTTATTGAAAGATTACTTGATGCTGACCAAGCCAATCGTGGTGGCGTTATTACTGGTGACGACTTTCGCGGGGATGGTCGTGGGTGCTCAAGCATGGCCGAGTCTGCAATTGGTATTCTGGACCTTATTGGGAGGGTTTTTGGCAGCCGGAGGCTCGGGGGCTATCAACCAGTATATCGATCGCCATGATGATGATAAGATGCAGCGCACGGCCAACCGCCCAATTCCTGCTGGGCGGCTAACCGCCGGTGAAGGATTGGCTTTTGGGGTAGCAGCTGCCCTGGCTTCCTTCTACCTGATGGTGGCCATGGTCAATTTCCTGGCAGCGCTATTAACTTTGGCAGGCATCATCTACTACGTCGTGCTGTACAGCATGCTGCTGAAGAAAACTACGGTTCAAAATATTGTCATCGGTGGTGGAGCAGGGGCTATCCCCCCCCTAGTTGGTTGGGCTGCTGCAACAGGCAGCCTGAATGTGCCCTCGCTGTTCTTATTCGCGGTTGTCTTCATGTGGACACCCCCTCACTTTTGGGCGCTGGCGCTGGTGCGTAAAAAAGATTACGCCCGCGCGGGTGTACCCATGCTGCCGGTCGTGCGGGGTGAAAAAGAAACCCGCTGGCAGATATTTCTTTACACGATTGAGCTGGTGATTTTAACCCTGGTGCTGCCTCTGTTTGGCCTGGGGGGTGGGATTTACTTTGTGGCGGCTATCTTGCTGGGTGGCCTGCTGCTGATCTCAGCCTGGAAGGTTTGGCGCGGTGAGGGGAATAAGGTTGCCTGGAAAATGTACCGGCATTCGAGCATGTACCTGGCATTCTTGTTCCTGGCTTTAATGGTTGACGCATTGGTGTAAATTTATTGGTAGCAAAAAACTACTGGAAAGAGTCATCTTCCAGTAGTTTTTTATTTCTTAATCCGATCTGAGCGGAATGACCTGCATTGCGCTCGCTCTTCGCTCCACATTACATGCGGGATTCAAGTGCACTGCGCTCCGCTTTGCGTGCTTGGAGCGATCCAATTTACTCTGCTTGCTTAACCTCCACCTCAACGGTGATATCTCCCGCGCGCTGAAATTCTAAAGTCAAATCGAATGTATCCCCTACCTTCAAATCATTCACCAGGTCAGTCAGCATGACATGCAAACCTCCGGGGGCAAA
>DATKXE010000174.1:0-7166 GCA_035529195.1 Anaerolineales bacterium | reverse complement strand
TGGTTGAGTTTCTGCACGCTTGTTTTTTAGGATCACCCAAGAATCCGGATGCGAGGCAGCTTCATATGGAGATTGCAATTCCAGGACCATACTCAATCTGGTGGATTTAACAAAATTTAGCCAGGTAAATATCTTCGAGCTAAGCAAACTGGCTCGACTTTCTGTCCCAAGTAAGGTTTATTAGGTTCAGCCTCTATCTTGACCAGCCTGATTCTAACCGTGAGTTGCGGCTCCAGATAGCTATCACCCTGGTGAAAGCAGGCATCAGGATCACTCTCAGGGTTCAGCTGGTGATCAGTGCTGCTGGCGGTTTCACCCGTTTGAGTTGATTCCATTTCGAAGCACTCCCCGAAGGTACTTACCTCAATCCAGTCTCCATGCGGGCTATTACCAGGCGTTGGATCTCGCTGGTGCCCTCATAGATTTCGGTGATCTTGGCATCACGAAAATAACGCTCTACGGGTAATTCTCTCGAGTAACCACTGCCACCATGGATTTGAATGGCAGCGTGGGAGATAAACATCGAGGTTTCAGAGGAGAACAGCTTGGCGATCGAAGCTTCGAGAGAGAATCGTTCTCCCGTCGATTTAGAACGTTCTTTTGCCATTGCAGCGTTATATACTAACAAGCGGGAGGCTTCGAGACGTGTTTTCATGTCAGCCAGCTTAAATGAAATACCCTGAAACTCACCGATTTTCCTGCTAAAAGCTTCACGTTCTTGTGCGTATTTAAGACTGGCTTCATATGCAGCGCCAGAGATACCCAGAGCCTGAGTAGCAACACCAATTCGTCCGACATCCAAGACAGCCATGGCGATCTTGAAACCTTGCCCCTCTTCTCCCAGCCGGTTTTCAACTGGTACTTTGCAATCTTCAAAAAGGATTTCGCTGGTTGCTGAAGCCCGGATACCCAACTTTGGCTCTTTCTTTCCTACGCTGAATCCCGGCAAGTTCTTGTCGATGATGAAGGCGGTGATACCTTGATGCTTCTTTTCTGGTTCTGTCATCGCGAATACCACGATGTAATCAGCTACCGGTCCGCTGGTGACCCAGGATTTGCGGCCATTAAGCACATAATGACCACCATTTTTGACAGCCAGGCAGACCAGAGACCCGGCATCCGATCCTGCCATCGGCTCGGTCAGAGAGTATGCGCCAACCGATTTACCAGAGGCTACTGGGGGCAAAAATTTCTGCTTCTGCTCTTCGCTGCCGAATTTTTGGATGCCGTAGCAGTACAGCGAATTATTCACTGACATGATGATGCCATGGGAGGCATCTACCTTGGAAATCTCTTCCAAGGCAAGTACGTATGACAGGGTATCCATCTCAACGCCCCCGTATTCTTCTGCTACCTCTATACCCATGAATCCCATTTCACCCATTTTCATGATGGTATCGTAAGGGAATTCGCCACTCTCATCAAATTCCGCCGCGATTGGCGCGATCTCCTTTTGGGCAAACTCGCGCGCGGTCTGGCGGATCATCTCATGTTCTTCTGTGAAGGGGAACAAATGATTGCTGCTCATAGCATCCTCCGTGATCAAATCAGTGCTTGGCGAGATTATAGCATGCCTGAATACTTAAGTTTTACTGGCCTGATCAGCCCGCTTGACACTTCCAGAAAG
Source organism: Anaerolineales bacterium (assembly GCA_035529195.1). Taxonomy (GTDB): domain Bacteria; phylum Chloroflexota; class Anaerolineae; order Anaerolineales; family UBA4823; genus PFL25. The sequence goes on along the minus strand of DATKXE010000174.1, from coordinate 5,539 downwards.
TGGGATATACTGGCGAGAGATTTGGAGAAACCCATGAGCAATGAAAAACAACCGATCACACCAGACCTTTTTGACCACCTCGTCACTTTGGCTTCCTTGGAGCTCTCCCAGGAGGAGTCGGAATACCTGCGCCAGCAATTAAATAATCAAATGAAAGCGATTGATGAGCTTGAAGCCATCCCTCTCAGCGACGAGACGGCAATCACTACGCATGGCGTGCCTTACACACCCCAAATCACACCAGCTATCCGGGACGATCAGTGGCAAGCCTGCCCGAATCCGGAAGAGATTCTTGCCCAGGCACCTGAAGTTAGAGATGGATATGTGGTTGTCCCTGATATCCCACACACCGATTTAGAATAACCAAGCCTATGGAACTCCCCGACTTACCAGCCCACACGCTGGCATATCTAATCCGCCGCCGGGAAATTTCTGCCATGCAGGCTCTTGATGCAGCCTTGGAAAGAATTTCAGCTGTCGATGGTCGACCTGGCAGGCTGGCTCCTGTTGACAGCTCTGCTGAGGATGCGGAAAAAGTGCATGCCTTCATCACCCTGACTCCGGAGCGTGCGCGCGCCCAGGCCGAGCAAGTTGATAGAAAAATATCGCAAGGTGAAGACCCAGGTCCCCTGGCCGGTGTGCCGTTTACGGTAAAAGATATTTACTGTGTTCAGGGTACTCCATCCACGGCAGGTTCCCGCATCCTGGGAAATTTTGTTGCGCCATATACTGCCACGCCAGTCTCCCGGTTGGAGGCTGCTGGTGGCTTGATGCTTGGAAAAGTCAATCTGGATGAGTTCACTTATGGTTCGTCCAATGAATCTTCTGCCTTTCAACCCAGCCCCCGCAATCCATGGAATTTGGAGCGTGTCCCCGGAGGTTCATCCGGAGGCAGTGCTGCGGCAGTGGCAGCCGGGGAGGGTGCTTTATCCCTGGGTACTGATACAGCCGGCTCGATCCGCCAACCAGCTGCATTCTGCGGCGTGGTGGGGATGAAACCCACTTACGGGCGGGTGTCTCGTTACGGGTTAATCGCTTTTGGATCTTCCCTGGATTGTCCGGGACCAGTCGCGTCTAATGTGACGGATGCGGCGCTGATGTTGAATGTCATTGCCGGACCAGATTCACATGATGGCACAGCAGCCAACCTGGCAGTACCAGACTTTACCAAAGACTTAAAAAAGGATATTCGGGGCTTACGCGTCGGTCTTTCACCGGATTATTTCCGCATCACCTATATTGATCCGCTCACTGGAGAATTTGACCAGCAGCCGATATCCTCGGAAATCGAGTCAGCAGTGTTGAGTGCGGCAGGTTATTTAGCCCAGATGGGAGCAGATATTGTTGAAGATATACCCATGCCGCACACTCAATACGGCGTTCCGGTCTATTTCGTGATTTCACGTGTCGAAGCGGCTTCAAATCTGCACCGCTATGATGGTGTTAAGTATGGCTTTCGCACACCTGACCGGGTTGCGGATTTACCGGAGCTGTATCGAAAATCCCGCGCTGAAGGTTTTGGCACCCAGCCTAAACTGCGCATCCTCATGGGGATGTATGTCAGCGCAGCACAGTATAGTGAACAGTATTACAACCGTGCCTTAGGTGTGCGTACCTTGATCAGGAATGATTTTGAGCAGGTATTTGACCCTCAAGGTAAACACCGTCTGGACGCCTTGCTGACACCCACCACGCCAACCACGGCGTTCCCGATGGGAGATATCTATGGTGATTCAGTCCTCATGCAGTATGCTGACCAGCTGACGGTGCCCGCCAACCACGCAGGAGTCCCGGGTATTTCACTGCCGGCCGGTTTTGCTGAGGATGGATTGCCGATCGGCGTGCAGCTGCTCGGTCCGGATTTCTCGGAAGCCAGGCTGCTGCAGATCGGTCGTGCCTTTGAGCTGGCAAGTGAAGGAGAAGAATGGCGAAAACGACGGCCAGCTATTCTCAAGACAGCTTAGGCTGGTACCTGCCATTAGAGCGATAATAACCTTGAAAAGAGTGCAATTTCTATGTCCGCATACGAAGCCGTAATTGGTCTTGAAACCCATATCCAAATCAATACCACAACCAAAATTTTTTGTACCTGTAAAGCGGATTCTTGGAATGACCCACCGAATACCAATATTTGCCCGGTATGCACTGGGCTGCCAGGGGTACTGCCGGTATTAAATGGGCGCGTGGTGGAGAAAGCTGCCCTTTTAGCCGCAGCCATGCAGGCTGACGTTCAGCCGGTATCCTATTTTGACCGCAAAAACTACTTCTATCCAGACCTGCCAAAGGGTTACCAGATCTCGCAGTACGATCAGCCATTGGCGCAAGGTGGTTGCATGGATGTGCCCATGCCTGATGGGCAAGTCCGGCGGGTTTCGATCCACAAACTACATATAGAAGAGGATGCTGGAAAGACAATCAATGAGAATGGTCAGCGTCTGATCGATTTCAACCGCTGCGGAGTGCCTTTGATTGAGATGGTTACCGGACCCGATCTTCGTTCGGCTGAAGAAGCCGCCCAATATCTGATCCGCTTGCGGCAGCTCTTACGCTGGTTGGGCGTCTCTGAAGCGGATATGGAAAAAGGGCATCTGCGGGCGGATGCCAACGTCTCAATTAGGCTCCAAGGAGTCGATTACCTAAATCCCAAGACCGAGATTAAAAATGTAAACTCAATTGTTTCTTTGCGGGATGCGATCAACGCTGAGATCGACCGGCAGGTCAAACAGGTGGAATCGGGAGGGCAGATAGAAGCCTGGACCTTGGATTGGGACGACAATACGGGAGTCTTACGAAAAATGCGTTCCAAAGAAACTGAAGCAGATTACCGGTATTTCCGGGACCCCGATCTGCTTCCGGTTCACATTGATGAGAATCTGCTGGCAAGGATCACTGCTGATATGCCCGAGCTACCTCTCGCACGCCGGGCGCGTTTCGGCCAACAATATGATCTGCCAGAATATGATGCCGACATTTTGACGGGTGAGCGCAGCCTTTCGGATTACTATGAGCAAGCAGTGCATTCATATGGTGCTGATCCTAAACGGATCTCAAACTGGGTGATGAACGATGTTTTGCGTATGATCAATGAACGCAGTATTGCGCCCGATCAGCTGCGCTTGACACCTGAGTATCTGGCAGGGATCATCAAGATGGTAGATGCTGGCACAATCAATACTTCGACGGGTAAATCCCTGGTTGAGAAAGTTGAAGACACTGGCCAGGCGCCAACAGAGATCGTCGAGGCTGAAGGACTGGGTAAAGTATCCGATGAAGATGCCATCCGTGAGATCATCGCTGGTGTCATTGTAAGTAATCCCGACCAGGTTGCCTCCTACAAGGGTGGCAAAACAACCATTATCGGTTGGTTTGTTGGGCAGGTGATGAAACAATCACGCGGTAAAGCCGATCCACAGCTTACGCGAACCATGCTTGAAGAACTCTTGTCTGAGTAAATAAATAACTCAGATGTTCATTGAGCATAACCATGGATTTCCTTCATTTAAGAAAGTTTAAGATGCATTTCCATGGTTTGCTGTTCAGAGCCCTCATTAGATAGTTGAAATTTCACTTATCTGCCTTTTTTGCGCATCAACCAATTGAGTCGAATTGGGGCTTTTTTTCTTCGCAGGAATATTCTTAATCCAATCAACAATGCGAGCGATAACATTAATCGGCCATGTATAAATTAAGACCTGCAACTGTAGAAGATTCTGCGATTATCCGCAAATTGGTGCACATAGGACAGATCAACCCCACTGGTCTGAAATGGGAGCGGTTTATGATGGCGCAGTCTGAAGACGGGCAGGTGATCGGGTGCTGTCAGGTCAAACCGCATGGGGATGGCTCGGATGAGCTGGCTTCCCTGGTTGTACATCCAGACTGGCGCGGGCAGGGTGTCGCCCGGGCGCTCATCGAGTACTTTTCAGCGACCTATGAGGGGGATTTATACTTGATGTGCCGTTCAAATTTAGGTCCGCTGTATGAGAAGGGCGGCTACGAAACTGTCCTTCCGCAAGATCTGCCGCGTTATTTCCAACGGATCGTGCGCATGCTGGGTCTATTTGAGCGCGTGCGCAGCAGCGGGGAGCGAGTCCTGATCATGAAGCGCGCTGGAAACGCCTAGCGGTTGCCGGATCTCGGCTCCCGGTTTAGGCGGCATACGGCTCATGGCATACTCGGCCATGGCGGTGATCGTCAAACTGGGGTTAATACCTGGGTTTGCAGGGACAATTGAGCCGTCAATCACATACAATCCCGGGTAATTGAAAACCTGGCAGTCCAGATCCAATACGCCTTCACTTTCGTCCTTTCCAATTGAACAACCTCCTAGGAGGTGGGCTGTGGTGGGGACATTAAATAATGACTCGTGGATCGAACTGACTGATATTCCATTTGTCGCTTCAGCGAAATCAACGGTAATTTTTTGCCCCACTTCAATCGTGTGGGGGATAGTTTTTTCCTTGTCTGATTGCGAAACCAGACCCTGGCGGAAGAGCGTTAGAAAACTGCGATCGAGATGTAAATGGATTTGGTTATCTTCGGTTTGCATCACCAAAAATATAGTTGAGCGGTGAGCCCAACCACGGATTAAGTAATTCCTCGAGAAATCGATGGGGTGTCTGAAAGCAGTAGCCAGTGTACGCAGTATCCTGGTTGGGATGCTGTCTCCCGGTTTGATAAGCGGTCCCGCAAGTAAGCGAATGAAGGATGAACCTTCGGGATAGCGCACTGGTTCGACCGCAGTGACCTCATCGGGTTGGAAAACGGATGTGATTGCCAGGCCTTCCGAAAAATTGGTGGCTAAATCCCTGTTGATCACCCCGAACAGTGTTTCACTGTTGGTGCGTACCTTTTTACCGAGCTGGGTTGAGATCTTGGGTAAGGATTTGGTGATATCCCGGCATCTAAATAACAAACTGTTGGTCCCCAGGGTGCCTGCCGAGACAATTACATGGCGTGCTCGCACCTTCTGTGCTGGTTTGTTCAACCAGGCTGTTTTGCTCCTGTAAACCATCTGGTATCGAGCACCATCGGATTGAGGCTTATTTAGAAGTTGAATATCACTCACCTCGCACTCAGCCCATACCTTGGCTCCCCACTTCTCCGCAAAGTATAGGTAGTTCTTAACTAGGCTGTTTTTAGCGTTGTGTCTGCAGCCAACCATACACCCGCCGCAATATATACAGCCTCGTCGGTTTGGTCCTTCACCACCGAAGTATGGATCTGCTACTTCTTCTCCCTCTTCACTTTCGCCTCCGAAGAAAACACCAACTTCTGTAGTTTGAAAAGTGTCGCCAACACCATCCTGATCAGCCATTTGCTTTAAGATCTCGTCGGCCTTCCAGAGGCGCTGGCTTTGATCCACTCCCAACATAAACCGGGCTTGAGCATAATACGGTTTGAGCGTTGATTTCCAATCTGTAACATTTTTCCAGCCTGGTTGATCGAAATACTTTTCGTCCGGCTTCATCAGGACATTGCCATACATCAGGCTACCGCCGCCAACACCATCACCATGAAGCACCAGGACATCCTTGAG
>DATKXE010000173.1:0-8182 GCA_035529195.1 Anaerolineales bacterium | reverse complement strand
ATCACTGCGGTTATCGGGATCGCGCTGGCTGTTCAAATCCGGCGCCAGCTTGGAACCCTGGACCTTAAGGATCTTGCAGGATTGCGAGGTTGATCTATGGAGAAATGGTTAGCAGTAGCCGCGATTTGTTTACCCTGGTTGGGCGGCTTATGCGTCTGGTCAGTGGGTGATGATCGTCCCCGGCTTCAGCACAGATTAGCTTCCAGTTTTGCTATCCTGGGGGGGCTACTTTCACTGGCTTTGCTTCCGATTACATCGGACAAAATAATCCTGCGCATCCCAGTAGGAAGTGTATTTGGAGATTTCACTTTGATCTCAGATGGTTTGGGGGTTTCGCTGGCGGTCATCGCGGCTGTCATCGGTGGATTGGCTGTCATTTACTCAAACGACTATATGCAGGGAGAAGCCCAGCTTGGGCGCTATTACAGCCTGACGCTGCTCTTCATCGGAGCCATGATCGGTTTGGTGCTGTCCGGCAGCCTGCTGTTTATGTTCATCTTCTGGGAGATTACAGCTTTCTGCTCTTACGCACTGATCTCCTTCCACAATGACGATCCTAAAGCGGTTGCGGGTGGCGTCAAAGCGCTTATCATCACCCAATTCGGCGGACTGGGATTATTAGCTGCAGCGCTCATTTCATATACCTTTTTTGGCAGCTACCAGATTAACATTTTCCTGTCCGAGGCAGCCAGCCTGCCAGCATTTGTGCTGAGTCTGTGTGCTTTTGGCTGTCTGGTTGCGGCTGCAGCCAAATCTGCCCAGGTGCCTTTTCAAACCTGGCTTCCAGATGCAATGGAAGCGCCGACACCCATCAGTGCCCTGATCCATGCAGCCACCATGGTTAACGCCGGCGTCTATCTTTTGGCCAGGTTCTATCCGGCATTTGAAGCCGTGGCAGGTTGGAAAACCGCGGTCATACTGGTGGGAATGTTCTCCGCGCTGCTGGCAGCCCTGATGGCGGTCGTGTCGCATGATCTTAAAAGGGTGCTGGCATATTCGACCATAAGCCAGCTGGGATACATGGTCTATGCGATAGGCTGTGGAGCGATCATCGCAAGCCAGTTCCATTTATTGAGCCACTCCATCTTTAAAGCGCTTTTATTCCTGTGTGCCGGAGCATTGATTCAAGCCATTGGCACCCGGGATATGTTCCAGATGAATGGATTGGGTAGCAAAATGCCTTTTGTGCGGGCTGCCTTCATAATTGGCGCCCTGGCATTGGTTGGTCTGCCGGTCACAAATGGATTTTTTAGTAAGGAGATGGTGCTGGAGGGTGGGCTGGTGCTGGGTCCGTTGTGGGCATATTTGGGCATGCTGGTCGGGGTTGGGATCACAGCACTCTACAGTATGCGGATGGTGTCGCTTGTATTTTACGAGCAGCCGCTGATCGATAAAGATGTAAAGGAAGCCCCCAGGATCATGCGTTTTGTGCTGGCGGTCCTGGCTTTCGGGACGCTGACCACATGGCTGCTGATTGGGACATTCAGCCAGCGATTAGCGGGCAGCCTTCCTTTTCACAATCTGCATTCCGAGGATTTGACGGTGGTTGTAATGGAGATCGTCACATCGCCCTGGACTTATCTGGCCCTTTCGGTGGTCTGCCTGGGTCTGCTTTCCTGGATCCTGCGTTTTCGATATGTTCGAATATGGGCTGGGCTGGCTCCAGCTGCCGAATTCGCCCGCCAGGGTTTCGGGTTCGAGTGGATTAACCAGCAGATCATCCGTATTATAAACAACACGGCCGAGTCACTGCGCAAATTTCAAACTGGTCAATTGAATTGGAACGTGGTGGGAATTGTTGCTGGGCTGGTTGTCATTCTTGCAGTCATAGCTTGGGTTGGTTAACATGGAAACCTTTTCTTTTATATGGATTATTTTACTGCCTCTGACAGCTTCCCCTCTGATCTATTTAAGCGGTCGGGTGGGCAAATCTCGCAGTCACAGTATCCCCCAGATATTAGCATTGATTGCGCTGCTGTCAGCCTGGATACCTTTTACCCAGGCAGCCATGCAGCTCAACAGAGGTGAACAACTGACATTCACAATAGGCGTGATTTCCTTATGCCTGGATGGGTTGGGTTTGCTCGTGGCAGCGGTATCGCTGGGATTGGGCACTTTCGTGGTCCTATTTTCTGGCCCCTACCTGTCCGTTGAGTCCGGTAGAGAAAAGTATTACGCCATGCTCACGGGGATGATCGCCATGATGATAGGATTGGGCTGCGCCTGCGACCTGTTCAACCTGTGGGTCTGGTTTGAAGCGATGGCGATCACATCCTATTTGCTGGTTACCTTTTACCGCGAGCAGCCCGCCTCCCTAGAAGCAGGAATTAAGTATCTTGTACAGAGCGCAGCCGGTTCGGTGTTGGTGCTTCTAGGGATTGGGATTATTTACGCCCAAACCGGAAGCTTGAATATCACCGAAATCAGGGCAGTACAGGACAGCTCTACTGCCTTGCTGGCTGCCGGAGCGCTCTTTGTCATCGGATATGGGGTTAAATCTGCCCTAGTACCGCTGCATACCTGGCTGCCGGATGCACACTCGCAAGCGCCCAGCGGAATCAGCGCTATGCTGTCCGGCATTGTGATCGAGGTAGGGCTGGTAGCGATGCTGCGCTCGCTTAGTACACTTTCTTATGTAACCACTTTATGGGGGCCCCTTCTGATCGGTTTTGGTGTGCTTAATATGGTTGTCGGGAATATGATGGCTTTACACCAAAAGCACGTCAAGCGCCTGCTTGCATATTCCAGCCTGACCCATGTTGGGTATATGCTGGTCGGATTGGGGATTGCAATTTATCTTGGGAATGCCAATGGTGCTGTAGGTGGGCTGTTTCACCTGTTCAACCACGGGCTGATGAAAGGGTTAGCATTTCTTGCGGCTGGCGCGCTGCTTTATGCGCTGCACATTGCTGTCGGGGATCATGCTCCACTGATGATCAGCGATCTGTCGGGCGCCTCTCAACGTTATCCTATACTCGCCTTGACTTTCAGCCTGGCGCTGCTCAGCCTGGGAGGTATACCTTTCCTGGCCGGTTTTATGTCCAAGTGGCAGATCATCTTGGGCGGGTTTCAGACGGGTGATATTGTGATCGCCTTGCTGGTGATCTTCGCGGCACTGAACAGTGTATTCTCGCTGGTTTATTATGTGCCGCTGGTGAATTCCGTGTACCGGCGCCAACCATCCAATGCTGTTCAACTCGGAGGATCCATTCCAGGGATAATGACTGTTCCACTGCTGGTCATGACGATTGGTGTGATCATTATAGGAGTATGGCCCAGCATTATGAACTGGCTGATTTATCCAGCTGGCTATGCTGTTCTGGCAGGGTTTGGCTGGTAGACATTTTGTTGAGGTTATTATGGAAGATATTATCTTGAGTCCACCACTTGCATTCTTAATCTATATCGCCCTGGTTGCAGCTTTGTCTGGTGTTGGGCGGGTGCTGGCAGGACCTGCACACCCGACACCGCTCAAGACGAGCACATATTCCAGTGGAGAAGAAGCGCCCACCCGTACTGCTGCTCCTGGCTACCGCCCGTTCTTTGTGGTCGCGCTGTTCTTTGCCATCCTGCATTTAGGCGTATTGGTGCTGGGCAGCAGTAGTATAACGCCGGCTGCTTTGATCTACCTGCTGGGACTAATTCTGGCGCTGGTGGCATTGATCCTGGGATGAAAACCCTGAATGGAGAAGCGTATGAAATTTGATCAGAATGTATGGAATAATTCCTTGAAGAATTTGCGGACTTGGGGACGCACAAATTCACCGTGGCTGCTGCATTTCAACAGCGGCTCCTGCAACGGATGCGATATTGAGATACTGGCCACGCTGACACCCCGCTACGACCTGGAACGTTTTGGAGTAAAGCTGAAGGGCAGCCCACGCCATGCAGATATTCTGGTATGTACCGGGCCGGTAACACGCCAGGCGCGAGACCGGCTGCTGCGGATTTACGAACAAACACCCGAACCAAAATTTGTGGTCGCGGTGGGTGCCTGCGCGCTCAGCGGAGGCGCGTTCCGGGGATGCTACAACATAGCTGGCGGAATTGACAGGCTGCTGCCGGTGGATGCGTATATCCCGGGCTGCCCGCCGCGCCCTGAGGCGATTATAGACGGCGTGGTTAAGCTGCTTGGAAGCTTGAAACCCATCCCGCCAAACACCGTTTTGCCAGACCAGAAACCGATAAACGATCGTGAACGGCTTTTCGAGGACGGAAAAAACACATGGATACACAAACCGCCTTGCTGACAGCCCGCCTTATAGTAGAGGATCTTTCGGAAAAAGTTGAGAATCCGGAACCTAACCGGCTTGATTTTTACCTCAAAGAGGAGAAAAATCTAATTGTGGCAGCGGCGGGCTTGCGGGTTAAGCGTCTCGGTTACCTGGCAGCCATTACTGGATTGGATCCAGGTGACGAACAGGAAGTGCTGGAAGTTTTATATCACTTCTGTACCGGTTATGTAACCATCACGCTCAGGGTAAGCATTCCTAAAGTCTGGCCAAGAATTCAATCGCTCACAGCGATCATACCCAGCGCAGAACCGTATGAACGCGAATTGCGCGAAATGTACGGCATTTCGGTCATCGGATTACGCAACCCCGATCATCTATACCTTCCTGATGACTGGCCAGAAGAGGTGTATCCACTTCGCAAGGATTTTAAAACGCAGATACTGGATAAGCAGGGTTAGATAAAGGTGCAGAAATGCAAAAGAACAAAACTGGCGAAAAGTTTACCATTCCGATCGGCCCGCAGCACCCAGCGCTGAAAGAACCCGCTTTTTTCTCACTCACTGTTGATGGAGAAATTGTCACCAATGCATTTGTTCGCCTGGGATATGCCCACCGGGGCATTGAGAAGGCTGTTGAAGAGCGCAACTGGGTCCAAAACCAATACCTTCTGGAGCGGATCTGCGGCATATGTTCACACATTCACGCTACCGCCTACTGTCTGGGAGTTGAAAAATTAGCTGGTATAGAAGCCCCTCCAAGGGCACAAGCGATCCGCGTAATTGTGGCTGAACTCGAAAGGCTTCACAGCCACCTGCTGTGGATGGGGGTTGCTTCTCATGAAGCAGGTTTTGATACCTTGTTTATGTACAGTTGGCGGGATAGAGAAATCGTAATGGATATCCTGGAAGGCCTGACCGGCAACCGGGTTAATTATTCAGCTAACCTGCTGGGGGGTGTCAAATATGATATTGGCAGCGCACAAGAGGATGCCATCCGTCAAGGGCTTGAGGTCATCGAACAGCGCCTGCATTATTATTTGGAAGTCGTCACCAGTGACGCTTTATTCCTACTGCGCACGCGCGGTATCGGCGGTATGACCCGCAATCAGGCTGAAGTGCTGGGCGCGGTTGGTCCGACCGCACGCGCCTCGAACGTATCACGCGACATCCGGGTTGAAGCGCCTTATTCAGCATACACGCAGTTTCCTGTTTCCATCATCCTGGAGACAAACGGCGATCTGGAAGCGCGTTTTGTTGTGCGTATTAAAGAGATGCTTGAGAGCTGCCGCCTGATCAACCAGATATTGGACAGCCTTCCGCCCGGGGAATTGAGGGTACGTATGAAAAGGAGAATAGAAGCGGGGGAAACGATTGTGCGGGTTGAAGCCCCACGCGGTGAGCTGTTCTATTTCATCAAATCCAATGGTACGGATAAACCCGAGCGAATAAAGGTGCGCACGCCGACCATCTGCAACATGACTTCCGTTTTAAAGCTGGCCATCGGCAGCCAGCTTGCCGATATTCCTGTGATCCTGGCTGGTATTGATCCCTGTTTTTCATGTAATGACCGCTCGGTTCGGATTAACAGTAGAGGAAATAATGAATGTGTTTGGACGTGGGAAGAACTACGGAAATTCGGGATAAGGTATTACTATGGAGATCATTCGTAATCTAATATCATTATTACTTTTCCCATGCGGCCTTTTCTTGCTGGCTGCAGGGTTGTTCTACGAGTGGGCGGACCGCAAGCTGCTGGCTCAGTTCCAGAACCGCATCGGCCCACGCTGGTTCCAGCCGCTGGCAGATGTTGTTAAACTGCTGGCTAAGGAAGAGGTCATCCCGCAAGGCAGCAATCCAGCCTTATACAGGATACTTCCAGTGGTTGCCCTGGCAGGCGGCCTTACTGCTGCTTTATATGTTCCCATGGTAGGCGTCCAGCCGGCCTACAGCTTTAATGGTGATTTGATCGTCACCATTTACCTGCTGAGCTTATTAACCATGTGTATGGGTCTTGCGGGAGCCAACACGATGAACCGTTTCTCCCTGGTGGGAGCCACACGCACATTAACCCAGCTTTTTTCTTATGAAGCACCCTTTATGCTGGCTTTGCTTGGTCCAGCTTTGGTTGCTGGGAGTTGGCAAATCAGTGAAATTACGGCGTTCACAGGCCAGAGATGGCTGATACTCACCCAACCCTTGGGCTTTATTGTGGCTTTGATCGGATTGATGGGTAAATTGGAGCTGCCGCCTTTTGATGCTCCAGAGGCTGAAACCGAGATCGTTGCCGGGGCATTGACAGAATACAGTGGTAGAGGGTTAGCTTTGTTTCGACTGGGAAAAGGGGTCGAAATGGTAGTCGGTCTCACATTGGTCGCTGCATTTTACCTGGGCGGAGTTTCAAACCCAATATACTTTCTGCTGAAGACGCTTGCCTTGCTGCTGGTCATCGCTGGTCTGCAGGCGCTGCTGGTCCGGCTGCGAATTGACCAAACAGTGGGTCTGTGGTGGCGTTACGGCGCTTTACTGGTGTTAGTGCAGTGGATATTCATAATCGGCGGGAGGATGATTTTATGAAACTCGGAGCTATGTTCGGAGATGTGGTTGGTTCGCTATTTAGGAAACCCGTTACCCAACTATATCCAAAAAACCGGCAGGAAGCGCCCCCAAGATTACGCGGCTGTCTGGATTGGAATCCGGAAAAATGTACCGGGTGCGGTATCTGCGCCATGGACTGTCCGGCAAATGCGATTGAAGTGATCGTCATCGATAAAAAGGAAAAGCGCTTTGTGCTGCAATACCACATCGACCGCTGTACTTTTTGTGCACAATGTGTGCACAGCTGTATGCACGGCTGCCTGGAGATGAGTTCTGATGTCTGGGAACTGGCGGCGATGGATAAGGATCATTTCACCAAATGGTTTGGAGAAACAGGTGACATTCAACATGTGCTGGCAGAATGCGCTGAATGAGGTTGTGCTGCGTCTGTGCGCGGACGTAAAATCACCCCGGGCAGCAGTTGTTGGGATCGGCAGCTCAATACACGGCGATGATGCGGCCGGCGTAATGATTGTGCGCGCTTTAAAGCAGAATGCTGTTGGCGGTGAGAGGCTGCTGGTGATTAACGCCTCCATCGCGCTGGAAAATGTGTTTGGCGTTCTGCAGCGCTTTGATCCCGACCTGGTGTTGATTATCGACGCTGCCCAGATGGGGCTTGAACCCGGAAACGTAAGGTGTATTGATCCCCAAAATGCGACTGGATTCAGCTTCTCTACCCACACACTGCCCCTGCAAATTCTTTGCGATTATGTAGCCACTGTAATAGGCAGCCAGGTTGCCATCCTGGGAATACAGCCAGCTGATGTATCGTTTGGTGGAGCGCGGTCGCCTCTGGTCAAATTTTCTCTGGCTGCCATGCTTCCCGTTCTGGTTGAGATACTCAGCCCAGTTCTTCAACCGGATGCGGAATTAAATGTTTTTGAAGATTGCTATATGAACGACCAGTCGAACGGTAGTTTTAACCACTGTTTATCCGCCATGCAAAGGAGCATTGCATAATGAGCCTGAAGATTCTGCCAAAAGAAGCGGTAAAGGAATGGACTGAACATATTTTGATGGATTACCGGCTGATCGCGCCGCAGTCTGTTAAGGACCAATTTGTCTTTAGCGAGATAAACACTCCTGATCAGGTTGTGCTGGAATATGGAACCACTATTCTACCCCCCAAAAAGGTATTTTTGCCGACGCAGGAGGTATTGATCCAGTTTAATACAGGCGAAAATCTCGCAGAAGCGGTTATTGAAGATTTTCCCACAGTCATCATGGGCGTACACACCTGCGACCTGCATGCTTTCCGCTTGTTGGATGCTATCTTTAACCAACACCATGCCGACCAGCACTATTATTCCAGGCGTGAGAATACCACCCTGGTGAGCGTTGAATGTCTCAAAC
>DATKXE010000172.1:0-6360 GCA_035529195.1 Anaerolineales bacterium | reverse complement strand
CTTCTCAATACCTGTTTGAGGTTCCACAGGTTGGGTAAATCTGATCCCTGCTGTCGATTCGCTGACGTCGAGCGTTTTGTCGTCCGGGAGATAAGTGCGCCTGGGGTCTTCGGGAGCGTGCCATAAGCGATGGCCGCCGCGGAATTTATAGACACCCACTCCAGGGCAATCTGCGGTTGTATCCGGCAGCTCCGCAAACAGGTTCCCCCCTCCGTTGATTTCCAAACCAATAATGCGTGGCCCAACTGCGTGGGTCACCCACAGGGCAATAACTTCGTTCTCGATTTTTATGCACTCATAACCTGCGTAACTGTTTATTCGCGTTATCTGCATGTTTGTCTGGCCTCTGACTATTTTATCCCGAGATAATCATTGAACTATCCACCACCTTTTTGGTTCCCAGAATGCCTGGAAGGATCATTCCAATTATATCCGCTCGAAAAGAAAAATCGTTTGGCTACCTATACTGCTGTCTTCGTTTCCATCCAAATCCAGTGCTAATCACAGAATTTTCTGATAATTGATTAATTATTATCCTATCAATAATAGTCCATGACCACCACTCATCCAACAATAATCTTCCTCAAGCCAATGATGCGTCTTTGGTAGAAGTACTTAGAAAATGACAATACTTTCGAAAAAGCAAAGTTCGCTGGTAGTTAAACCCTCACTGAATCAGGAATTCTAATAAAAGTATTACCTTAAAATGTCAGAAGTGTGCTAAAATAACTTGCTTGATTAACATTAGTTCTAAAAATAGAGGCTTTGCTTTTGATTTGGAACCCATGTTTTACCTAGCAATAATCTTTGAAAGGAGTTCCAAATCATGTCTGAAAAACAGCAAGGTACCGTGAAGTGGTTCAATGGTAGCAAAGGCTACGGTTTCATTGAACGCGAAGATGGCGAAGATTTATTCGTCCATTACAATGCCATTATCGGCGATGGATACCGCAACCTGGATGAAGGACAACGCGTAGAATTCACCGTTGTCGAGGGCCAAAAAGGCCTGCAAGCCCAGGATGTCGTAGTCATCTAAGATATCGCACACGAAATAAGAACAGGGCAGCGAATTATCGCTGCCCTGTTTTTCGTTCGATTTATTGCTGAGTGGTTTGCATCTCATTCTTTATCAGCACCCACAATACTTAGTTTTCTATCTGAATCCAATAGCACGAGCAGGCTCATTTTTTTCCTCGTATGTTTTCTGTTGAGTGAATATACTCGGTCGAATAGCTGTTCGGGTGTATACTAATTTAAGCAGGAGATCATCCAGGAGAATATTGTTTATCACCCCGTTAACATAACAACAGTTAACTTTGGCGGAGGTTAATCCGATTTAAAGTCTCAACGGCCTCCAAGAAGATCGGGGTTTACTAGGTACAGCAGGTTCCAACCCGTTGAGGTTCAGTTTCCATGTTCACTAGAAACAATAAAAAATACCAATTCCTCCAGGGGCTTCTATTCAGCTTGGAAGTCATCTCCGAAATTACTTTCAGCAAATTGGTTGGGCGAACAAATCACAGGAGGTAATTTAGCTGAAATAATAATATCCGAGAATATCCCATTAATTATTTATTAACTCGTGCCTGCAGACACAAAGGAGGGTAACATGCCAACCATAGATGATTTTATCCGGCCAAAAGAGTGGGTTTCAGATTTTTTAACTGACCTGGGTAAGGTTCTGAGGAAATGGGGTCAGGATAGATATGTGCCAATCAGGCAGCAGGTTGATGAAGATTGGCATGAGCATAAACTGATCTCCCCATTGATGAAAGAAGTCCTGGTCGATCTGGGGGTGAATGCAGCTTTTTTCCCTGCCGAAGTAGGCGGTACCGATATGCCTGAACCCGTGGCGCTCACAGCGATAGTATGTGAGGAACTGGCTAGAATCGATTCAGGCTTTGCCACTGCCTGCATTTGCTCCATCTGGGGCATGGTACCCATCATGTTGGAACCGCATCGCAATATGGAATTACTCACAGAATTTGGGCCAAAATTCTGTGGTGAAGAGTTGTATGTTGGCAGCCTCGCCATGACTGAACCTGCAAGTGGTGCGGATATTGAAAATATTGGGCGCATGCATGGCAAGACAATTCAGACCTCCGCCACCCTGGACGGGGACCAATGGGTGATCAACGGTCACAAGGTCTGGCCCAGCAATTCTGGACATCTGGGCGATCTTTATACTATCGTATGCACGACGAGCAGAGGCTCAACGGACCCCAACGACTTTGCCCTGGTACTGGTTCCTGCAGAAGCTGAGGGAGTATCTGTGGGCAATCCCTACCAGAAAGCAGGGATGTCCGCGGACTTGAATACTGACGTTTGGTTTGACAATGTCAGGGTACCCCGCAGATACCGCTGCCATGGTCCCGGCGAAGATCTGAAGTACTTTAAACGAGCGATTAGTATGGGGAATATTGGTTCCAGCGCGATGAGCATTGGGGTGATGAAAAGCGTCTATGAGATCATCAAGAAATGGACCACAGAGAGGGTAATCGCAGGGAAACCATTAAAGGAACACAGCTTGGTTGCAGACATGCTGTCAGAGGTAGCGATCTTGATCGAGTCGACATCAGCGTGGATGTGGGTGTATGCCAGAGATTTGGACCACCCGGAGATATCTGGATGGGAGCCGTGGGATGAGCGCTTCGTGTTAAAAACCAGGGGACTGGCTCTTTATGCCAGTAATGCTGTGGAAAGAGCTTGCAGCCGGGCCATGGATTACATGGGTTCCTATGGCTATTCCCGTGAATTTGATATTGAAAAACACTGGCGCGATCAGAAAATGATCGGTTTGTGGATGGGTGGGAAAGGATTAAAGACCTTGGAGAATGCTCGCTATTGGTTTGACTTAGAAACCCTCTAGACCAGCTGTTCAGGTTTTCTGATGGTTTACCCCTTAAGGAGGCAGAAAGATGGCTGTATATCCATCACAGGCATGGTGTGATCAATGGAAAATGGCAATCAATAAAGATCAAAAGGTTGCTGATACTGGTAAAAATTGGGGCGTGGGCTTCAATGGAAACTGGTTATTTGAGGTCACACCTGGTGGGGGCTTGGAAGAGACCGCATACATTTATCTGGAGGCTGCAGCCGGAAAATGTACGGATGCACGCATGCTGGCTGATCCAGCTGATGGAGATCCGGGATTTTTCGTAACGGGATCTTACGCAGATTTCAAACCGGTGGTCAAAGGGGAAGGTGATTTCTTAGCAGCTGTGGTCAAAGGCACTTTCAAACTGCGGGGAGACATGGTTAAGATCATGCAGTTTGCCAGGTTTGTCCGGGCTGTTGCCAATTCAATCAGCTCTTTTGAGAGTGAATACCTTGGTGAGGATTAAATCAACTTATGATGATACCTGCCATAATTGATTCATCTGCCTGATCCAACGATATGTGCGTAATACAAGATTCGCAGGTGAAAAGGGTGGTATCAAGGTTATTGGATAAGTGAGAACCTGGTTTTGGAGAATTACGGTTAAGCTGCGATCTTTGCTCCCAGGTTAAAAGCTTGAGCCATCAACTCAGGCTGCTTCTCAACTTCTCCAACTTTATCTGCTGAACCATAAACCATCCCGGCAATTTCGATACCGATATAACGAGACGATGCTTCAAAAGTATGAATAGCATTGATCCCACCAGATGTATATAAATCCGTGTCACCATAGACAAATGCTAGCGCCAGCTGTTTATCGCGCAGTAAGTTCCCCTCCTCACGTTCCAGCGCATACCAGCGATCAATGAACAGCTTCATTTGAGCGTTGATGGTGAAAAAGTAGATCGGGAATGCGAGCACAATGACATCTGCCTGGGTAAGTTTCGGATACAGGGATTGCATATCATCTTCCACGATACAGCCGCCATAATTTTCGGTGCAAACATCACAGGCATCGCAAGGCTGAATGTCCAATCCTGCTAAATTAATGACTTCGACCTCAGCGCCAGCTTGCTTGGCTCCTGCAAAGACCTGATCGGCTAACGCGGCGCTGTTCCCATTTATCCGGGGACTCCCCTTGACAATTAATATGGATTTACTCATCATGCTCCCTTTCTGAATAGAAGGTATTGTGGGAATTAAAACAACCTGATTTATTGTATCTTATAACCATCCCCGCACATGGATATTCGCAGCTATTTTCCTTCAAACCCGGGAACGACGAAATCAGTATCTCAAGATTTTCATGAAATACCCATCATTCATACGCTAAGACCTCATTAATCGTCAAACGGGCTGCATTCCGGGCGGGCATGATGCTGGCAATGATGGATAGCACAATCACCACCCCTAACCAAAGTAAAACACCAAAAGGTGTAAAGACCAAGGGGAAAGTTGATCCCGCCATGGCTTGACCGATGATTCGCAGCAGCGCTTCACTGATCGGGTATGACAGGCCAATCGCCAAAAACCAGGTGATCAGACCAATTACTAATCCCTCGACGATTACGGATTGCATAACCACAAGATCGACTGCGCCAATGGTGCGCATCACCCCGATTTCCCGCGTTCTCTCCAATACATTAATGCTCATCGTACCCATCAGGCCGATGCTGCCCACAAAGGCAGTCAGCAGTGCCATAATCAGCAGGAATATCACCAGGATATTGACGCCCGTTCCAGCATTCTCACGCATGGTGCTCCCATCTAGGATGCTCCCCACCACATAACCGCGATCCTTTAAATGGTGATCAATTCGTTGAATAATGGTTTGCAAAGAATCACCTTCAGAATTGTCAATAATGACGCGAAATGAACTTGCCTGGTTGGGTAAATTCACTTTACCTGCCACGTAATCAAAATTTGCATAGGCCATCGGGTCCCCCAGCATATTTACAAAACGATATATACCCACAACTTCCCATACCTCCTCCTGGTTTCCGCTGATTTTAACGATTAATGGATCCCCAGGTTGAAGGTCCGGATAATTTACATAGATACCATCGGATACCACCATGGCTTTTTTTTCACCGGGAATCAGCCAGCGACCGGCTATAATATCCGGAGCAAGCAGCTGCGTATCCTCTGGCGGGGCAATGATCCTGAGGTTCGCCACCAGATCGCCATTCTCATCCTGGATCTCTCCGCTTGCTCCACCCCATCCTTCCACGCCTGCAACACCGGGCACAACCAGCAGATCCCGTTCAACCTTACTTGTGCGGTAGGGTTGTCTAAAGATGACAGTAACATCCCCCAGGAAATGCTGCATTAATTGGTTCATCACATTGTCCATGGAGGCACGCACGTTGAAAACTGCGATAAATACAGCTCCAGCAATGGTGAGTGTAAATATTGTTAAAATCAAGCGTCCCTTCTTACGAAAGATATTGCGGAAGGACAAAAGTATCGGACGAGAAATCCATCTCACCCAACGACCACTGCGGTTGAGAAAACTGCGGCTGGCAGATTGAAAACCCGGCCGATAATTGCTGATCGCCCTGCGAACACTCGTTTTTGCGCCTCGATTAACCGGAAAAAATCCAGCACCCAGCGGGATCACAAAAGCGATCACTACCTGCACAATAATCGCTATTGGCACGATCCGAAATCCTTGTAATCCCGCGCCCATCATGTCCGTTACATAGCGAGCCAATTCATTGCCTGCAATGGTTCCAAGCGGTACGGCCATAACCAGCGCGATCAATCCGTAGACCACGATCAAGATTAAGTACATGCCCAAAATTTGGACGCTGCGTGCACCGACCAGCTTCATTACCCCGATCTGGCGCAGCTGTTGGGTCAAGAGGGCGTTGAGCGTGTTGATGATCAGCGAAGCACTCAAGATCGTGATCAAAATACCCAGGGCGCCCAGCACCCCCATCATGGCCAGAAGGATATCCGTCATCGGATGTTCGTTGGATAGGTTTTCTTCCTTCCCGTAAACCACTCTCTGATGGCTCTCCATTTTATCTTCAACATCGGCGGCAACCTCGGCAATAAATTCTGCGCTGCTGCCATCACCATCGACAGTTATGAAAAGCCGATTGAAATAGCTACCCAATCCCAAAGGTCTCAGCGTATCTTGAGTAGCAAAGACGTTGATGGAAATATCTGCATCATACCTGGCGGTAGTTTCATCGCTGACCAGTCCTGCAACAGTAAGGATATAAGTCGATCCATCCGGGGTTTCAATTTCGATCTCATCCCCCACCTGAAAACCAGTATCATTCATAATATCCTGGCTGACAACAATTTCGTTCCTGCCAGGAATTTTGGTGCCATCAATTGTGCCCAGTTGGTTGATTACCAATTTATCGAAATCTTTAATACCCACCAGCGTGAGACCTTGCCAAATCCCATTCCCTTTTCTCGCCCGAATGGGAATCATCTGGCGACCTTCAACATCACCTACACCAGGCACC
>DATKXE010000171.1:0-3819 GCA_035529195.1 Anaerolineales bacterium | reverse complement strand
TGGTGCAGCAGTTGCCCGAGCAGCGCTGGATGTCATTAGCAGTGAGAACCTGAGCCAGAATGCGGCCGAGCTTGGTGAATATTTTTCTGATCGCCTGGCTGAAATACCCAGCAAGCACGTAAAGGAAGTCCGGGGGAAAGGACTTCTGATTGGAATTGAGCTGAAACATTCTGCTGGTGGTGGACGAAGATTTGCAGAAGCCCTCCAGCGGCAGGGGATTCTGGTTAAGGAAACACATGATAATGTGATCCGCTTCGCCCCACCGCTGATTATCGATCGCAATACGATTGATTGGGCACTCGATAGAATATTCCCCGTCTTGACAATGTCATAAGAAAATGAACGATCCCAGACCTCCATTTGGTTCAGATCGCCATAAGAAATACCGCGGATTGGAATGGCTTTTCTCAATTCTTGCTGTAATTAATTGCATTCTGGTTGTGATTACTTTCTCAACTTTCAATATCTCATTTTCTACTGAAGGTATCCTGAGTCAATGGCCTTTCCCCATTATTTATTTCATTGAGATTGTATCCTTGAGCATAATTGGATTGGTTGCAGTTGGAAAGCTTAATGGGGATGTGAAATCAAATTGGTCAGGTGTCCCCTGGATCTGCTCAGGCATTTTGTTAGCATTTGTCATTCTAGGAGCTTGGACAATAGGTTTTTTTCTGCTGCCTGCAATGATTTTATTTCTAATAATTGGAATCCTTGCGGATAAACGAACCCAAGGTGATATCCCCCTCCATCTCATTTACTTCGTTGCAGCCGGGATCGCCCAGGCTGTAATTGTTTTCTTAAGCCTTTTTGGTTGATTGTAATTATCCTCTTTCACCAGTATTTGGGTTAATCAAGGATAATTCACTGCTTATTCTAGGTGTGAAGAAGATACAACCTTATTACGCCCAGTTTCCTTTGCCCGATATAAAGCTCTATCCGCGGCTTGCACCAAATCATTTAAGTCAAACATGCTCGTATCCATTACAGCGACCCCCTGACTTACAGTAATCTGGATATCCCCCAGACTAGTCTTCGTGATGTTTTTAGCAATTAAATCCTGCAGTCTGGCAGCTGTTTTATTTGCGCTATGATGGTTGCTGCCCGGTAATAAGAGAACAAATTCTTCCCCCCCTATACGACCCACAACATCCAGCTCACGGGTATTCTCTTGAACACATTTGGCAAACGAACGTAAAACTTGATCTCCGATGGCATGACTGTACTGATCATTAACTCCTTTAAAATGGTCAATATCCATAACAATCGCTGACAATGGAAGGTTATAGCGTTGGGTTCGTTCAATTTCCAAGCGCCCAATTTCGAATAAACCTCTCCTGTTGTATAAACCAGTCAGATCATCTGTGATTGCTAATTGTTGAATTTTTTCGATCAAGCGGGCATTCTCAAATGCGACTGCAATTTGACTCGCAAATAGGGAAAAAGCTGGCAAATCTTGTTCACCAATCTCACTTCCCCACACTAATAAGCACCCAATTACGTTTTTTCCAGGAACCAGAGGCAGCAGAAAACCCTTCATCTCCGAAAATTCTGATTCCTCGGAACTTAATTCTTGACACCCGAGCTCATCCAGAACAGGGAACATTGAACCAATCATTTGGTCAATGTCATCAAAGAAGAAATTTCTTTTCTGATTCATCACATCATTATAGTAAGAAAATTCATCCGGCGTTAATTGACTGTCAAGGGAGTCTAACTTGGACTCTTCTGGGCGTGAAAAATATTTACCCATATCTGCAGATGTGTGATGAATTCTTAGTTTATCGCCATCAGCAGATTGCAGCATGACCATACTCTGCAACCCTAATTCGACTAAAACATCTCCTAAAACTTCAACCATCTGGTCAAGATTTTTTATCGCTTCAACCTGAGTTGCTGCCTTACCAAGAGTTGTGATGATGGAATTCGCCCTGGCCAATTCCTCGGTTCTTTCTTTCTCCGATTCAAAAAGATTTGCCTTATAAATTGCCAAAGCGATAATCCTGGCTACCTGTTCGCTAAGAGAGATTTCCTCGTCCAAAAATCGGTGCGGTTCTTCAAATGAAATTAATACTGCCCCAAGTTTTTTCCCATCGGCAATCAATGGCAAACCAAGGATTGATTTCGCTATACATTTTTCCGAGGATCGCGTAAGATTGATATCTGAAATATCAGATTCCTTCAGGATCAATGTTTTTCCCTTGGCCAGCACCATCGATGTGATTGATTTATCATTTGGGTTTACTTCAATCTCTGAGTATCGATCCCTAAGCGGTCCAAATGCCGCACCTGGGATCACCGTGTTTCGTTTCTCATCCCATAATGTAATAAATGCCCCATCCGAAGAGAGCAGCTCACCAAGTCGATCTGCTAAAATTTGGATCATACCCTCTATATCCGGAGCCATGATGGTTGTCTGTGTGATCGAATTTAAGAGTGCTGTTTGACGGGCGTGCTCGTGAATTTCTCCATACATACGCGCATTTTCAATCGCCATCCCGGCTTGATCAGCGAAGGCTTGTAACCATTCAGCTTTTGTTTCAGTAAAAAATCCTTCTGTAGAACTGTTGAGGTTTAAGAATCCAATCATCTTCCCCTTAACCTTGATTGGAGCGCCGGCATATGATCGCATCCATTCAGAATGTGGTAAGTTCACCCATAAATCACTGTCATGGGTATTTGAGATGGCAAGGCATTTTCCAGTCTCATACATATGCTTTAGAGTTGGGATATCCTCGATCAAAAATCTGCTCGACTGACGAACATCCTCTTCCCAATCAGCGATATATCCTTTGCTGCGTGCAATTCTTGCTGAACCTCTATCGACCAGCATGATATTCGCTGCATCATGTGAAACCACATGCTCCATATTTACCAAGATGCGATCCAGAACTTCTTCGAACTCAAGGGTACCGGAAAGAGCGGCTGCGGTGTCTCGCAAAGCTTCTGCCAGCAACCGCTGTTCTCGCTCAGCTGCTTCCATTACCTTACGCTCGGTAATATCCTCTAAACTACCCTCATAACAAATTATCTGCCCATCCTCATCTCGTATAGCACGGACATTATCCCGCACCCATATGATTTCTCCACTACGCCTGTATAATCTCAATTCATAATCCCGAACGAGACCTTCCTTTTGTAGTAGATTTCCCTCATTCTGCCGATCTTGGGGATCCAAATATAATTCATCACCGATGTTGACAAATGATAAAGTCTCAAAATCCGGATAACCCAATATTTCAACTAACGCTGAACTCGCTTCTAAGATCTTTCCCTCTGGAGTTGTCCGATATAATCCGATGGGGATGCGATACACCAAATTCCGATAATCATCCCGGCTATCTATTAATCGGTTTTCTTCAGATTTTTGGTTGATAATTTGTTTATAAAGCTTTTGAATGAATTCCTTTTGTTCGCTGATCAATGCAGCAACAATAACCAGTACAAGAATATATATCAAATCAGTTAAGCTGATCATTTCAGCTGTTTGCACACCATATTGTGCATACATTGTTAATAACAACACGAAGAATGAACTTAAATTCGCAAGAATATATCCCCAAAATCCAAAAAGAAAAACAAAACCTATGACAGGAATAATGGTCATTGTGACCACTAATTTCCCCAGGTAATCAATAAGAATCCATGCTAAAAATCCGTATAATACAATTAAAAAGACCCCTATTAGAATTTTAGATCGCCCTGATCGCTTTGAAACCCCCAGACGATTGAATATTTTATTTTCGCTTTCTGTCTGTTCAAATGCCATATCTATCAACAACTTGTCGATGAAAGATTTCCCTTAGTATATTTTGAGTAGCC